>CAYJKS010000050.1:620-7509 GCA_964370705.1 uncultured Azospirillaceae bacterium | reverse complement strand
CACCTCCATATGTGTGCTCTCGTGCAATACCTGTCTTAAACTTGTTTTCAAGCTCTTTTATATATTTATTGATAGCCATCTTATCACCTCTAATTACAACTGATAAAGATTTTAGCTCAATTATTAAAAATTGCAACTATAAATAGGGAGTTATTGTTAAGAATTGTTGTTTTTGCGGAATTATTGGTATGTTTGGGGGTGGACTCCCGTGTCAAGCACGGGAGTGACAAAAAAAAACACGGGAGTGACAGGAAGAAGGGCGTGCGTTGTGCTTGGGGGTGGACTCCCGTGTCAAGCACGGGAGTGACAGAAAAAAATGCACGGGAGCGACAGAAAAAAGCACAATATAAATATTTGCACATAACAAAAACAGTCTTAGCTAGTAGCTAAGACTGTTTAGTTTTTGTGGTGTTTACTCTATTGCGAGCATGACCAAAATAACTGGAGAGAACAAATCAGATAATACCGCTCTAACAATGAATTTTTTGTCATCATCTGTCAATCCATCTCTTTTTTGGATTAATGTAATTGTTTTTAAGATATGAAAAAATAACATATCTTTTACGTCTTCTTCAGTCACCATTTTACTACTGATAATTTCTAGCTCACTACTTTGTGGTGACAATTTTATCAACTTCCACAACTGTGACTTTGCATTTGGAAAGTCTTTTACGTGAGCTCTAAACTCCTTTAACTTTTCTTCTTTTGATTTAGTTTCCATAGGTAAAAATTTTGGGTTCTACAAAAAAAGATATATTATAAAAGTATGGATAACCATTGTGTTTATAATAATATCTCTTTAATACATATCTAGTTGTTTTATATGATATTGCTACAATTTTGTCAAGTTTTTTACTTATGCAAAACTTTTAGTTTGTTGTGGCAAAGTTTGAGCATTGGTTATATATTTGTAGATAAATTATGTATGAGGGTAAAATGGACATAAAAAATCTAGATAAAAATCAGGCTAAAATTGAGCTAGATAAAATTGCAAAAGAAATGGCAAAAGCAGACATTGCTTATTATCAAAATGATGAACCATACTTAACAGATGCTGAGTATGACAAGCTAAAAAAACGTAATGCCGATATTGAAGATATGTTCCCCGATTTGGTTACAAAAAACAGCCCCTCAAACAAAGTTGGTGCTCCAGTTAAAAGCGACTTTAAAAAAATAAAGCACAATTTTGCGATGATTTCTCTTGCCGATGTATTTAGTATTGAAGAGGTTGAGGCTTTTTTGACTAGTATAAAAAAGTTTTTGAATATTCAGGACAATATTACCCTTATGTGTGAGCCAAAAATTGATGGACTTTCTTTTTCTGCTAGATATGAAAAAGGCGTTTTTGTTAAAGCCGCAACTAGAGGAGATGGACAAGAAGGCGAAGATATTACAGATAACCTTAAGACAATATCTCAACTCCCACTTATAATAAAAAATGCTCCAGATGTGTTAGAAGTTAGGGGCGAAGTTTATATGGCAAAAAAAGATTTTTTTGAAATAAACAAAAAATATGAAGCAGAAGGCAAAAAAACTTTTGCAAACCCCAGAAACGCCGCCGCTGGCTCGCTCAGACAACTAGATGCAAACATTACTAAAGAAAGAAAACTTAGCCTCTTTGCGTATACTTGGGGAGAAGTTTCTGACAAGACTTGGTCAACGCAAAAAGAGTTTTTTGATTGCTTAAAAAAATGGGGGTTTCCGACAAATCAATATAATCAAACTTGCAATAACATCAAAGAAATTGAAGAGTTTTATGACAAACTTATGCAAATTAGACCTACCTTGCCTTATGATATTGACGGGCTAGTTTATAAGGTAAATGATATTTTGTTGCAAGAAAGACTTGGGTTTTTGACCCGTAGCCCTCGCTGGGCAATTGCTCATAAGTTTCCTGCAGAACAAGCTATTTCTATTGTCCAAAACATAAAAATTCAAGTCGGCAGAACTGGAGCACTAACCCCTGTGGCAGAACTTGAACCCGTTAATGTGGGCGGAGTTATGGTTGCTCGTGCAACTTTGCATAATGAAGACGAGATTGAGCGAAAAGACATTAGAATTGGCGATACGGTATTAGTGCAACGTGCTGGTGATGTTATTCCACAAGTTTTGAGCGTGATAAAAGAAAAAAGAAGTATTGATGCTAAGAAGTTTGAGTTTCCGACTATTTGCCCTGTTTGTGGATCACACACAATTAGGCAAGAAAATGAAGCTGTTCGCAGGTGCGTTGGCGGGATTACATGCCCCGCACAAGCAACACAAGCTATTATTCATTTTGTATCTCGTGATGCTTTTAATATTGAGGGATTGGGGGCAAAAATTGTAGAAGATTTTTATAATGAAGGAATTGTCAAAAATCCTTATGATATTTTTTTGCTAGAAGAAAAAAACGCACCTAGCCTCGATTTATTTGCACAAAAACAAGGATTAGAGCTAGAAAAAAGAGAGGGATGGGGCAAAAAATCTGTAGAAAATTTGTTTGAATCCATAAACGCCAAAAAAACAATATCTCTAGCCAGATTTATTTATGCACTAGGAATTAGACAAGTAGGAATCGCAACAGCTAGGCTAATTGCCCAAAACTACATAACTTGGAATAATTTTTATCAAGATATGATAAACCAAAAAACCGAAAAACTACTAGCAATCGACGGCGTTGGCGAAGCGATGAAAACAGATATTATAGAATTTTTTAAAGAAAAGCATAATCTAGAGTTTTTGACCAATATACTAACTAAAATAAATATTGAAGATTTTGCTGACAATATTGACTATATGTCAAAAATTGCAGGAAAAACCATTGTGTTTACGGGAACATTACAAAAAATATCTCGCTCAGAAGCAAAAGCAAAAGCCCTTGCCTTGGGAGCAAAAGTAGCAGGCTCTGTTTCTAAGAACACAGATTATGTTGTAGTGGGTGCTGACGCTGGCTCAAAAGAAAAAAAGGCAAAAGAGCTAGGAATAAGCATTTTGTCTGAAGAAGAATTTGAAGAACTAACCAAATAAACGTAACTATAAAAAAGGAAAAAACATGAAAGAATATAAGGTAATTTTATATGCAGAGGGAATTATTAGTAGCATTTTGTTAGGAAGCGCAAAAATCAATCCAGAAAAACTAACAAACGCTCTTAACGACTATGCTCAACAAGGTTGGCAAGTAAAAACTATGGAAAAAGAAATTAGAAGAACTTTCTTGTTTTTTGCAAGAGAGACCTTGGTGTTTGTTTTAGAAAGAGATAAGCAATAATGAAAATACTACTAAAAATAATTGCAGGAATCTTGGCAATATCATCGGCTACCCTAATCTTGCTGTTTATATGGACAAATATTATTACCTTTGAGTTCTTAGTAAAAGCTATTACAAGTATGGTCGTTGTAATAGTTTTGGTAATTATTTTGCACTTTATTGCAAATATGAACTCTGAACAAAAACTAAAAAAAGACGGTTTTTTAATAGAATAACCTAACTCATATATTTTATAAGCACCCAATTGCTACAATATTGCCAAAGTCTTGGCGTTTTGTTTTAGCCATATTTGGGTGCCTTTTTCTACCTCAAGCTTTATGTCTTGGGCTTGCAACTCATTATCCAAAGACATCAACTCCACAAGCTCCATATTACTCATGCTAAAAACATAGTCGCAAAACTCAAATACCAAATTTGTGTGCCAACCAAAACCCGTGTTGTTTTTGAATTTTGTTTCTTCAAAATCAAAAAACAGATTGTTTATTTTGTTTATTAGTTCTTGCTGCATTTTTACTCCTTATGTATACATATAATACATAAAATGTAATTATGCAACAAGAATCTTTAATTGACTTTTTTGCCCCTTAGGATAATATAAATATATTATCAAAAACAAAGGAGTTTGTTATGTTTTATAAAATGTCTGTTCTAACAATTATTGCAACAATTGCCTTTGGCAACGCTTTTGCTCAGAAATCACCTTCTAGCATTGCTTTTTCTTACGACAAATGTATTGAAGGAAACGTGCATAATGACGATGACTACGCCGCAAAATGCCGTGAAGCTGAGGTCAAAAAACTAGATGCACAAATTCAAAAAATATATCTAGGATTGCTAAAAAAAGAAGGTGTTAAAAAATGGAACAATGGCAATGGTATGTTTAGAGGAAACCTAAAAAACACTGATGATAGCTTTATGGCTTTTCGTAATAACTATTGCTCTTTTTATAATGCAGCAATGCATGAGCAAAGCACCTCAAAAGAATTTATGAGACAAGATTGCCGCCTAAGCATGACTAGACAATATTTGTCACAAATAATCTCTGTGCTAAATGATAGCGAAAATACTCCACTGCCTAAAATGCAATCTAGTTTTTCTGCAAACTAGCCTACTCTTTAATCAAATTAAACAAACGGCTTGCCTCTTGATTGTCTAGCAAAAACAGCCAATCATCATAAAAGAAGCCGTTGTTTTTTATGTATTGAGCGACTTCTTTTGTGGCAATCGCAAAAATAGATAGCTCTAGCTCAAGCCAATACTCGTTATTTTGCTTATATATTGTGCTTTTATACTGCTTGCCGTCTTTGGTTATTATTACAAAAGATTTTTTTTGTGGCGACTTTGATAAAAAATCTTTTGATTTTTTTTGAGCATCCAAAAAAACTAGATTATCAAAATTTATGTCTGCTAGATTGAGCGCTTTTGCTTGCCTAATATTTTGAGCATCAAAACCAATAAATGGTTGAGAGATATAATCTTGCATTTTTGTTGGCAACAAATACTTTTGAGGCAAAGTAAAGGTTTTGTCCCCCACAAGAGCGAGATTGTCTTTTGAGCCATAAACAAACTCAATAGATAATTCTTGCCCATTTTTGTTATATAGCGTTATTTTTGCATCTACATCGGTTTTGGGCATTTTTTTAGAAGACAAAACAAATGGTGTTTTCTCATAAGACAAAAGCAAGTTTTCTATTATATTATTTTTGATATAATAACCATTTTCATTCTGCCAAACACCAGACTTTTTTATAAAAACAAATTCTTTTTTGCCTCTAGCAAAAACGACTTTTTCTATATTGTTGGCATCTGAGATTATATAATCGCCAGATTTATATACTTGATGATTATTGTTGCTTTTATGTATCAAAAAACCAAAAGCACCGAGCATAACCAAAATAAAAACAGATAATATACCTAAAAGTTTTGTCATAAAGTCTTCCTATAAATATTGATTTTTATTTTTCTACAAAGTAAGAGTATTAAATAAACCACAAAAATAAAGCAAAGCGGAAAGACCAACAGATTTAGCATAACAAACTGGTTGATTTGATCATCTATTTTGCTATTTATTAACTGCTTTGTTTGTATTTGTTCTTGGGTCAATTCTTTTATTGTTGCTTCTGCCAAACTTATCTCTTTTTTGTATTCTATTGTTTTTTGTGCATTGGTATTTATCAAACTATTATTAAGTCTAGAAACTTTTTCTTCCAACTTATCTATGCTAAATTGATTGTCTTTGAGCATCTCATCATATTTTTGGGATAAGGGCTCATATAAAGCAGCGATTATGCTAGATTTGTTCTGACTTGCTACTTGCTTAGGAAGCCTAACAAGTTCGTTTTGATCAAGCATTATGTCTATTAAGTTTAGAACAAAATCAATATTTTGCGAATAGCTAATTGTCCCATAAATAGGGCTTTGTGAAAAGCGACTATAAACCCAAGTATTATCACTCAAAAAGTCACTATCTGCCACCAATGCTAGCTTTGGATTGCCCTGTGACAAAGGAATAAATGGCGGAATTGCAGAGGTTGTTTCGCTAGAAGATAAAATCTCTTGATTATAATTTGATAAAAATTGCCCTTCTAGCAACACTGCCAAAATACTTGCTGTTGATTGAGGCTCAAAAATATCAATTATTTTTGACTTTGGCATGTATCTATATTGCGAAGATTTTATCTCTCCACTTTGTTTGCTAGTATGGATTAAAGGTGTGGCTTTTATACCATCTTTAGGGATTATGTTTATTTTGCCAGCTGTCTTAAAGTTTAGGTTAGAATAATCTTCATTATTTATAAAAAACCAAAGAGGAAAAGACTTTGAACGAGCAATATTATTTGCCTCTATAATAACTTTTTGAGCATTAGAAGTGTCTCCTACTATAAGATTGTTATTATATGACAAGCCATAATTCGCAAAAAAATCTTCTAGATTGTCTTTGCTTACGGGTGGGTAGCCCTGATAATCGTGTAAAATCTCCGAATAAGGGTCCATAAAAAATATAATCTTGCCACCTCTCATCAAATATTGGTCTAATGCATATTTGTAGATATTAGATAACTTGATTGGATTGACCACTAACAAAATATCTATCCCAAAAGGAATGTATGCTCTTTTTTCTGGCACCTCCACAAGATTATAATTATTTGCTAAAATCGGCAAGATACTCCATTCTTGATTTTTTTTGCTTGATTTGAATAGTGGCAAATTGGGTGCTGTTATTCCAACAACACTTTCTTTAGGATTAGACATTTTATAAAAAATTCTATTTATATCATTTTCAAAATAGTTTTTTCTGCCCAAATCAATATAATCAATTACCGCTTTTTTTCCTAATTCATTAGATATAACAAGCCCCAAAAAAACATTATTGTCTCCTTCTAGGATTGACGTAAGACCTTCTTTTATTGCCAGCTCTTCTGTGCTAGAAAATTGGGCAAATTTTTGCACATCAAAAGTAATTTTTTGTGGATTTTGTTGTTGGTATTTGCTCAATAGATTTTCAACATATATTGCGTATTGTTCTTTTTTGCTGTCTAGTTTGCCAATTTCTTCAGAAACATACAAGGTCATAGTATATTTATCTTTTAAGGAAGAGATTATTTCTATTGAATTATCGACAAGAGTATATTTTTTGCTACT
>CAYJKS010000050.1:0-610 GCA_964370705.1 uncultured Azospirillaceae bacterium | reverse complement strand
TTATGTCCGCCAAAAAGCAAACTAGATAACAGATTAAACAAAACAAATGCTATAATTAAAGCGGTTATGACTAATATAAATAAAAACTTTTTCTTCATCTATGCACCTCTTTTGTTTTCTATAACAATCACATTTGCTGTGATAATAACAAGCATAAAGCTAATAAAATATAAAAAATTATCTATGCTAATTTGTCCTGTCAAAAAACTATTATAATGAGCAGAAAAATTAAGTGATGAGCTAAAAGACAAAGGAACAGACAAAGGCAAAAACTGCGATAAATCTTTTATTGGTTGGCTCAAATTAAAACCAATAACAAGCCAAGTAACAAAAATTGTAAAAAGGCACGCAACAATTGGCAGCTTATTAAGTGCAGAAATAATACAACCTAAAGATAACAACAAACCAAAAGAAAAAAACAAGCCAATATATGATGAGGCTATATTGACATAGTCTAACTCAATTATAAAATTGGTAGAAAGAACCAAAGGTATAGTCATTAGCATTAAAACTGCACCAAAGCTCCAACAGGCAAAAAACTTTGCTAAGACTAGGTTTGTTGATTTTATTGGAAAAGTCATTAGTGTTTCTATGGTGCCAGTCTTATATT
>CAYJKS010000049.1:3620-7674 GCA_964370705.1 uncultured Azospirillaceae bacterium | reverse complement strand
GTATGAACTTTTAGAAGACATAAAACCAGATGAAACAAACTGTAAAAAATAGTTATTCTAAATTACTTTACTTATGTCCGCTCAAACACTAAATTATATATGATTTTACAAATCTTACAAAATGGGAGAGCAACTAATAATGACAAAAAAAATTATCACAACTCCAATAAGCGAAGAAGAATACATTAACGAATTGCTAAATAGGGTTAGCAAGGCTCAAAAAGAATACGCTACTTTCTCACAAGAAAAAGTAGACAAGATTTTTATGCGTTGTGCCCTAAAGCTTAATTCTTTGAGGATTCCTCTTGCACAAATGGCAGTAACAGAAACAGGCATGGGAATTGTCGAAGACAAAATTATTAAAAACCACTTTGCCTCAGAATATATCTATAACAAATACAAACACGCAAAAACTTGTGGTATAATCTCAGAAGATTGTCAAAGCGGAATAATAAAAATTGCTGACCCAATTGGCGTAATTGCGGGTGTTATCCCCACAACAAACCCAACATCAACAACTATTTTTAAGGCATTAATTGCCCCAAAAACCAGAAACGCGATTGTTTTTTCTCCTCACCCACGAGCAAAAAAATGCACAGTAGAGGCAGCCAGACTTGTCTTAGAAGAAGCTGTTAAGGCGGGTGCCCCCAAAGATATTATTGGTTGGATAGAAGAGCCATCTCTAACAAAAACTCAACTACTAATGAAGCACAACAAGATTGATACGATTCTTGCCACAGGTGGTCCAGGAATGGTAAAATCTGCATATAGTTCAGGCAAGCCAGCCATTGGTGTTGGTGCGGGCAACACTCCTGCAATTATTGACGAGACTGCCGACATAAAAATGGCAATCAACTCAATCTTGCTTAGCAAGACTTTTGACAATGGCGTAATTTGTGCATCTGAGCAATCTATTGTTGGCGTTGCTGACGTTTATAAGGAAATAAAAGAGCAATTAGTTGAGTCTGGAGCATATATTTTATCAACTAAAGAAAAATCAGCCCTTGGCAAAATAATTGTTGTTGATGGCAAACTAAACTCTCAAATTGTAGGACAACCTGCATATAAGATTGCCGAAATGGCAAAAATAAAAGTGCCACAAACTACTAAGGTTTTGGTTGCAGAAGTAACCGAAGTTGGTAATCAGGAGCCATTTTCTGAAGAAAAGCTATCTCCAGTATTGGCATTATATAAAGTAAATAATTTTGAGCAAGCTGTTGACAAGGCTGTTGATCTTATTGCTTTTGGTGGCAACGGGCATACATCTGTTATATATACTTATTCTAAAAACTACGATAGAATCAGATATTTTGGAGAACGTGCAAATACAGGTCGTATCCTAATCAATACTCCTGCCTCGCAAGGTGCGATTGGAGATTTATATAATTTTGAACTAGAACCTTCTTTAACACTTGGTTGTGGTTCTTGGGGTGGAAATTCTGCCAGCGAAAACATAGGAGTAAAACATCTAATGAATATCAAAACTGTTGCTATGAGAGAAGAAAATATGTTGTGGTTTAGGGTTCCGCCAAAAGTTTACTTCAAAAGCGGTTGCCTAAGCACTGCCCTAAAAGAACTTTCTGGCAAAAAAAAGGCATTTATTGTAACAGACAGACCAATTTTTGAGCTAGGATTTACTCGAAGAGTTACAGATGTTTTAGAACAAATTGGCGTATCTTTTCAAATTTTTAGCGACGTTAATCCAGATCCAGATCTAAAAACGGTTAACTTAGCTTTGGCAGAAATCAACAACTTCAAACCAGATGTTATTATTGCATTAGGTGGGGGCTCACCAATAGATGCTGCTAAAGTTTTGTGGCTAATGTATGAACATCCAGAAATTAAGTTTGAAGATGTTGCTATGAGATTTATGGATATTAGAAAACGCATTTATGAGGTTCCATCTTTGGGCTCAAAAGCAGATTTGATTGCGATTCCAACAACATCTGGAACAGGTTCTGAAGTAACACCTTTTTCTATTATTACTGACGAAACAGCTGGCACAAAATTTGCAATTGCAGACTATGCCCTAACACCAAGCATGGCAATTATTGATGCTGATTTGGTTTTGAGTATGCCAAAATCTGTATGTGCCGCTTCTGGTATAGATGTTTTGACCCACGCAATTGAGTCTTATGTTTCTTGTTTGGCAACAGAGTTTACGTCTGGAATGTCAAAAAAAGCAGCTAAACTAATTATGGAATTTTTGCCAACCTCACACAAAGAAGGAGCAAGCAATCATTTTGCCAAAGAAAAAGTTCATCATGCTTCTACTTTGGCTGGCATGGCCTTTGCAAATGCATTTTTAGGTGTTTGCCACTCTATGGCTCACAAAATGGGTGCATACTTTCATCTACCACACGGCATTGCCAACGCTTTGCTAATTTGTCAAGTTATTAGATATAATGCTACCAACAAGCCAACAAAGTTAAGTGCTTTTTCTCAGTATCAATATCCAAAGTCAAAAAGCAGATATGCCAAATTAGCAGATGAGTTGAGTTTGGGTGGCAAGACAGAGGATGAAAAAATAAACAATCTTATTTCTGCTATTGAAGGCCTAAAAACAGACTTAGATATTGCTCATTCAATTAAAGATATGGGAATTTCTAAAGAAGATTTTGCCCAAGCGATGAAAACTTTGCCCGCTCTAGCTTTTGATGATCAATGCACAGGTGGCAATCCTCGTTTTCCACTAATTGAAGAAATAGAAAAAATCTTTTGGTATGCTTATGAAGGCACAACAGATTTTGAACTATAATCAAAGTTTTTAAGCAAAAAAGCAACCTCCAGCCGTTTTGGTTGGAGGTTTTTTCTTGCAGTTTTTTTATATATATCTAAGCAAGAAAGATAAGTATTTTATTTTAGTTTACCTTGTATCTATTATCATAAACAAACAAATAAACCAAACTTGCAAAACAAAAATACAATACAAGTTCTACCCACTCTTCTACAATTATTTGTTTCTTTTCTTCTGCAATTGCACTCACTATAATTGTAACAAATATCATAAGTATGTGCCAAATATTAAACCTTATTTTTTTTATGTATTCCCATGCACTAATATATAATCTATTGTATATTATATATATTAAAACACCCAAAATATATAATCCTATAAGTGGATTAGCAAGGTATCCGTATTTTATTTCTTTCCATTTATAAAAATCATTTTCGCTTCCTTCAACTGCAAAAAATATCATTCTTCCGTAGTTAACCTCACGCCCAATCACCAAAAATATTATCATTGCCATGGCATAAAACAGCTTTTTATTTGTTTTTTCTTTCAAGCACATATAAAAGCTAGCAAACAAACATACTATTTGAGCATTTTCTATATAAGAGTTTTCCCAAGCTATTTTTTCTGGCAAATAAGCGTTTATAGGTATTACCAAAACAAAAAGCATCAAGGCGATAATATTTGTATAATGTATTTTCCAGTCAATCTTTTTATTCATTTAGCATTCTCCTCTGCATAAATAATAATATATTATGTTATTGCGCTAACAGCAAACAAAAAATTTATTTCGACACAAAATACTCAATTTTGTCCAAACAATCTATATAATAGAACCATAAATATTTATTTTCATTTTAATTATTAAGCACAAAACTATGAACTCAAAAAAAAGAAGAGATAGAATAAACAAAAAAAACAATAATTTTTCAAAAAAAATAAAGACAAATGCCCTCATTTTTAAATTAAATGTTTTTTTTAAAAAAAATGCTTGCATTATTTTTTGATTATGGTATTAAGTATTTCGAAGCATGATGCGGGCGTAGCTCAGGGGTAGAGCGCAACCTTGCCAAGGTTGATGTCGAGGGTTCGAATCCCTTCACCCGCTCCAATTAAATAAGCACCTTTTTAGGTGCTTTTTTTTATTGGTTGAGGGTGGACGATAAGAAGCCTCGAAGAAGAGGGTTCGACTACCAGCAATAGGCAAGACGGGAGTATTGCCGATTTTGCTTTTTAGCAAAAATTGCGCCTGTGCGGCGTAAGCCAATCCCTTCACCCGCTCCAATTAAATAAGCACCTTTTTAGGTGCTTTTTTTTATT
>CAYJKS010000049.1:0-3520 GCA_964370705.1 uncultured Azospirillaceae bacterium | reverse complement strand
GGTTTGACTTTGTATAAAAAAACAAAAAAAGAGGACGCTCATAAAATGAGACATGTCCTCTTGGGGGAGAATCTTTCAATTCTTATTTTTGTTTTTGTGACATTAAATATTGAACATATTGCTCTTCGCTCATACTACCAACATTTCCGTCTTCTAATTTTTCCATAGCTGCCAACATATCTTTTACTTCTTCGTCAGCATAACCAGAACTAATCACTGTATGGTTACCCACTTGAGCATAAAATGACAAATTAGGATCAGCTTCTTGAGTTGTTCCTTCAAAAGCTCTTGCGATTCCTTGAGAGCCATCACTACCTTTAGCGGTTACAAAGTTTCTAACATCGTCTCCACCATTTTTAAGAGCTTGAATGTTACTTGTGTTTACCATAATACTATTCCTTATAAATTTCTTTCTTTTGTCCATTATTTCAAGAAAAATATATTTTGTCAATAAAAAAATGCAATAAAATAAAAAAACTCAATAGATTTATATATTTTTTTACAATATAATCCCCTTGTCAAAAAATATATATGGGTTTGAAGCAAATGTCTTTAATAAAATCAATAACAACTTTTGGAGGTTGGACACTCGTTAGCAGAATAACAGGCTTTATGCGAGATGTTATTTTAGCTAGTTTTTTAGGTGCGGGTGCTGTGTCTGATGCCTTTTTTGTTGCCTTTAAACTCCCCAATTTATTTAGAAGCCTTTTTGCAGAGGGCGCCTTTACCAGTGCTTTTGTTCCACTGTTTTCTCAAAAGATTATTGATAGTGGCAAAGACGGCGCCATAAAATTTGCGGCTCAAGCACTTAGTGTTCTAGTTGTTGTTTTAACTATTTTTGTAATTATCATCGAGATTTTTATGCCTTATATGGTAGTTCTTTTGGCTCCAGGCTTTGTTGGTGATATAGAAAAAATTGAGTTAGCAACCTTTTTGTCGCGCATAACCTTTCCATTTTTATTATTTATTTCGGTTGTATCTTTTCAATCAGGAATCCTTAACTCTTTGGGCAAATTTGCGGCACCAGCCTCAGCTCCGATTATCTTAAATCTAACGATGATACTGTCAATATATGCCTTTATGCCAATAATAGACCAACCCGCATACAGAGTCGCAATTGGCGTAACTATTGCTGGGTTTTTAGAAATCTTGTGGCTAACCTATTTTCTAAAAAAAGAAAAGGTATACATAAAACCACAGTTCGATATTTTAACCCTCCTAAAATCTAACGAAATCACAACATTATTTAAGCGAATTGCTCCAGGTGTTGTGGGTGCAGGTGTTTATCAAATAAACATGATTATCGATACTATTTTGGTTTCTATGGTTGCAACAGGCGCAATCTCTTGGCTATATTATGCAAACAGAATCCAGCAACTTCCGCTTGGTGTGGTAGGTGCGGCAATTGGGGTTGCGTCTTTGCCGATTCTCTCTCGTCAGCTAAAAGCGGGCAACACAAAAGAAGCTCAAATAACGCAAGACAACGCTATTGAATATGGAGCTATTTTATCTTTTCCGGCAGCAATTGCAATGATAGTTTTGGCAAAGCCGATTGTTAGTATTTTGTTTGAACATGGTAAGTTTGGTGCCTATGAAGTAATTATGACCTCTAAAGCAGTTATGGTTTATGCCTTTGGGCTTCCTGCCTATGTTATGGTAAAAGCCCTTACTCCTAACTTTTTTGCCAGAGGCGATGTTATTACTCCTGTAAAATACAGTATGGTTGTGGTTATATGCAACCTTATAATGGCCATTAGCCTAATGCAGTTTTTTGGACATGTTGGTATTGTTTTGGCAACAACTATATCTGCCTTTATATCTTTGCTCCAATATATTCGAGGGCTAAAAAACCGAAGCTATTGGCATTTCTCTAACAAACTAAAGTGGCGAATCTGCAAAATTGGCTTTTCTGCATTAGTTATGGGCGCAGCAATTGTCCTTGCTGATTTTGCAATAACCAAAATTTGGGGTGACTGGTTAGAGCAAATTTTTATCTACAAATTAGCTATTTTTTGTGCTTTGAGTGTTTTAGCTATTGTAACTTTTGCGATTATGATTAAAATAACAAATATAATGAATATTTGCACAGTGTTTAAGCAACAAAAAGGACAACCTTATGTTTAAGATATATTGGAACAAAATAATAAATCTTATTATAATTATCTTCCAAAAAACAAAAGATGCCATAAAATATATGGCAACATCTAGCCCCAAAACAATGCTTTGGATATTGTTTGCCTTTGTTGTTTTATACTACCCACTAGGGGGAGCTTGGCTAGAAAACATTGACAAGAACACTCAATACAAACAAGAAATAAAAGCTCATAAAGGCTCAAAAACTATTCAATCTATGTCTTTTTTAATAAAAAGAGAAACAAGCGAATATGTTTGGGCATCTAATTTGCCTTTGATTTTTCCTTCTTATTTTTTAGATAATATGCCCAACTATCAGACTGGCATTATCAAAACAATTGCACAAACTGCAAACTCACTAAAAAATCAAATTACCTGCCCTGATGCAACTAAAGAACAAAAAAAAATAAGCAAGGCCGCAAAACTACTAGCATATCCGCCAAACATTTGGCTTTTTTCTCCTAATAGCAAGCTAAAAATTGCACCATCTTCGGTTAGCCAATACCGCAAAGCACAAAAAGAGCTAAAAGATACAAATCATAACATTGCCCAAGATATTTGTATTTGGGATAAGTCTGCAAATAATTTATCTTCTAGTATTTTATCTTTATCTAGCGGCTTGTCAAAAGCCTATTTAGATATAGAATCCCAAATATATGAAGGCGGCTCAAGCATTGTAGATACAAAAGCAGACAATTTATTTTATAATGCTCAAGGGCAAGCTTATGGCGCAATTATAATGCTAAAATCTTTAGGAGAAGATTACAAGGAGCTCCTTGTCGAAAAAAACATATACCAAGATTGGACAGTTGCAATCAACGCCTTGCAAAATGCTGTTGACTTATCTCCAATAATTGTCAAAAACGGTGATGTTTCTTCTCAATTTGCAACAAACCACCTAATTGCCTTAGCATATTATTTGGCAAAAACAGAAGTTGTTCTCATAAAAATTAGCAACCAGCTCATAGAAAGTAACTAAAATGCGAATAGCCACAAAACTTAGTAACAACAATCAAATTATGCATTTTGAGCCAGAATCAGGCCTAAAAGTTGAAGGTGCAACCGAATTTAGTGACATAAAAACAATCAGAAGATCTCCTTTGGTCGAAAATATTTTTGATATTGGTGGAGTGTCTAGTATTGTAATAACTCCGGAAGCAATATCTGTCAAAAAACAAGATACCGCCGACTGGCAAGAACTAAGACCTCAAATATTGGCAGAAATTACTGAGTATTTGCTAAGTGGTGAAGATATTATTACTGCTCCACAACAAAAAGAGATGGAAGATGTTGTAAAAAACATTATCGGACTAATCGATGCAAGAATTAGACCTGCTGTTCAAAAAGATGGGGGAGAAATTGCTTTTAAGGATTTTAGAAACGGAAT
>CAYJKS010000048.1:0-7719 GCA_964370705.1 uncultured Azospirillaceae bacterium | reverse complement strand
TTGGTGCTTTTGTTGTTGTTGCCGATGAAGATACAGGCGAAGAAGCAAAATACCAAATCGTTGGCGATTATGAAGCAAATATCGAGCTTAACAAAATCTCTTTATCTTCTCCTCTTGCAAAAGCATTAATTGGAAAAGAAGTTGGCGATGTTGTAGAATACCGTGCACCTGTTGGCAAAAAATCTTTTGAAGTTATAGAAGTTAACTACTAATCCTAATGCCCTACTAAAGAGCTAGTAATTAGTACTAAACTAATTTTAAAGCCTTTATGTGGGGCATTTTTTATAATTGAAAAAACAAAAATGAAAATATCATCAAAATTTAAAACAAATTTATTAGAAATTTATAAACTGTCTATTCCACTTGCAATATCGTATTGCGCTTTTGGATTAATGGGAATTATAGATACAATTGTTGTTGGCAATTACGATACCTCACAACTTGCATACATTGGTTTGGCGAGCTCTATTTTTGTATTTTTATTTACGGTACCTCTAGGATTACTACAAGGTGTTTTAATCAAATCTTCGCAAAAGTTTGGAGCACGCAAATTTGCCTCTTGTGGCAAAATATATAATGAAGGCAAAAAATACTCAATTTTATTGTCTATAATTTTTGTAACAATTGGCCTAAACGGCAAATTCTTGCTCACACTCTTAGATCAAAGCCCAGAAATGGTAGAAAATACTGGAAATGTGCTTATGATACTAGTTACCTCAATACCATTTGTTTTAATATTTAATAATGCTGACTTTTTTTTGCAATCTATTAGACGTGTTCATATTGGAATGTATGGTGCTGTTATTGCAAATATAATAAATTTGGCCATAAATCCAGTTTTGGTTTTTGGAATGTTTGGCTTGCCTGCCATGGGGGCAATGGGAGCCGCAATAACTACATTAGTAATTAGAATTTTTTTGGCAGTTTTTGTTTTGTGCTATATTCACAAAATGAAAAAATCTCCTAAACTAAACAAACGATTTGGACTAAACAGAAGCTACAAAAGCTGGTGGAAAGACAGCAAAAGCACTCGCAGAATTGGTCTAGGCACAGGCGTTATAAGCTTGGCCTCTAATGGAGGCTTTGCCTTGTTGTCGGTTTATGCTGGATGGCTAGGAGAGTTTTCTATGGCAATCTTTGTAATCATAATCAATATGTCTGCTTTGTCTTGGTTGTTTTGCTACTCTATAGCACATGCAACCTCAATAGTAGTTGCAAGAGCTTATGGAAGAAAAGACAAAGTTGGAATGGTTTTGGCTCTTTATGCAGGATATGTAATATATTTTATAGTCATTTTGACTATAGTTTCGTTACTTTTCTTATTCCCTATGCAAATCTTTAGAATTTTTAGTAGTGATAAAGACGTAATTATTGCACTAACAGGACTAATGACTTATCTTGCAATAAGCCTAATAACAGACTCTGTCCCGCTAAATGTCTTAGCTGCATTAAATGGCAGAAATGACGTTGTTGCCACTTCTATCTTTGAAGTTTTAACCTCTATATTTATCTTAACTATATCTGCATATATTTTTGCATTTATATTTAATATGCAAATTTATGGACTATTGTTAGGGCTGATTTCATCAAGCAGCATATCCATAATTCTAGGATTTTCTCGCTTTGTTTATTTGACCAAAAAAGATAAAACCAAAAGCATAATATAAATATGAACCTACTTATGCACTAAAACTCCATTTTTATAAAAAACTAATAATATTCTTTTTGTATAATTAAGGTTGTGAAAGCGTATAATTTAATCTCTTTTTGCTTGACCCTTATAAAAAATAAGTCTATAAAATTAGAAAAACAAGTGTTTATAATGAGGCAAAAATGGTTCAAGAAGTAGAAAACAAAACATCTAAAGACAAGAACACAGCTCCCAAAAAAGCTGTAGCAAAAAATAACACTCAACCAAAAGCAAATAATCAAAATATTGGCAAAATAACTGCAATATCTGGTAGCGTTATTGAGGTTTTGTTTGATAAAGAGCTTCCTGAGCTATATAATAGATTATACACTGGTGAGAATAAGGAATTATCATTAGAGGTTCAAGGATTTAAAAACGACAAAACAGTCATTGCTCTTGCACTAGGCCCAACTCAAGGACTATATAGAGGCATGGTGGTTTGGGACTCAAAAGAGCAAATCAAAGTCCCCGTTGGCCCTCTAACACTTGGACATATGTTTAATGTTTTTGGCGAAACAATCGACAATACACAACTTTCTGCCAAGGCCCCACAAAAAGAAATTCATCAAAAGCCAGTTCCTCTTTCTCGTTTAGATATATCTTCTGAGATTTTTGTTAGTGGTATTAAAGCTATTGACTTGCTTGCTCCATTAGAACGCGGCGGAAAAGCCGGCTTGCTTGGTGGCGCTGGTGTTGGTAAAACTGTTTTGATTACAGAAATGATTAACAACATGGTGGGTCGCTACGAAGGGGTTAGTATTTTTGCTGGTATTGGAGAAAGATCTCGTGAAGGAGAACAACTTTATAGGGAAATGCAAGAAGCAAACGTTTTAGATAAAACTGTTATGATTTTTGGTCAGATGAACGAGGCCCCTGGTGTTCGTTTTAGACTAGCTTTGTCTGCATTAACAATGGCAGAACACTTTAGAGACACACAAAAGCAAGACGTGCTTTTGTTGGTTGACAATATCTTTAGATTTATTCAAGCTGGTTCTGAGGTTTCTGTTTTGTTAGGACAAATGCCTTCTCGTGTGGGGTATCAGCCATCTTTAGGAACAGATATTGCAGAACTCGAAGAACGTATTTCTAGCACAACAGATGCCGCAATTACATCGATTCAAGCTGTTTATGTTCCTGCTGATGACTTTACGGATCCATCTGCGGTTCATACTTTTTCTCACCTTTCTGCAAATATTGTATTATCTAGAAGCCGTGCAGCACAAGGGCTCTACCCTGCAGTTGACCCACTTTCTTCTAACTCTAATATGCTTACTCCAATTATTGTTGGAGATGATCACTATCAAGTTGCAACAGATGTTAGAAAAACACTTGCTCAATACGAAGACCTTAAAGACATTATTGCAATGCTAGGTTTTGATGAGCTACCAGAAAAAGATCAAGAAACAGTATTGATTGCCCGTAAATTAGAACGTTTTTTAACACAACCATTTTTTACAACCCACCAATTTACAGGAATGGAAGGCAAATCTGTTGACCTAAAAGACACAATTAGTGGCTGCAAACGTATTTTGTCTGGTGAATTTAATCACCTAACAGAAGATGACTTCTTTATGATTGGAACAGTTGAAGAAGCAATTGAAAAAGCAAACAAAAGGAAGGTAAAAAATGCAGTTTAAAGTTTTTTCTCCTCTTGGCATATTGCTTAATGAAAAAATCAAAAAGCTCGACTTTGAAGCAATTGATGGCTTTTTTACGCTTTTGCCTAAGCATATTGACTTTGTTGACGCCCTAACAACATCTATTGTTAGCTATACAAACGAGGAAGAAAAAACAGCTTATATTGCTTGTGATGAGGGAATATTGGTAAAAAAAGGACAAGAGGTTGTTTTGACAACAAAATTAGCAATACTTGGATCTGATTTGTCAAAACTCACTCAAACAATAGAAACAGACTTTAAGCAAATGAGAGAAGCTCGCAAAGAAGCAAACAAGACAATGGCACAGCTTGAAATCAATTTGACAAAAGGCTTGCTTAATGCACAAAGAATGTCTGCCATGCCAGAGGGAATGTAAGATATGGCAGAAAAACACTCAAAAACAGAAAAAAAGCTAATCTTAAAAACAAAACAATTAAGAAAAAGAAAAAACAAAAGCAAATATAATGTTTTTAGCATAGCTGATTTTACGGGATTTGGGTGGCTTTTGGTTTTGCCTTTTGCACTGTTTACTCTTTTGGGGAAATATCTTGATGAGCATTATCCTAACAATGATTTTTCTTGGACGGTTAATGGTATTGTGATTGGGCTTTGTCTTGGTTTGTTTATGAACTATACTTGGATAATAAAAGCCGGTGGATTTAAAAAAACAGATAATAAACACAAAGTAGATAAAGGAGAGCAAGATGACAAATAATGTAGTAACAGTTACTTCATCAGAAATTTTTCTTTCAATTGCTGTTGGCATGGGATTAAACTTTATTTATTTTTATCTATTATGGCAAACTGTTAAATTTATTGCAAAAGTAAAAAACCTAAAACTTTGGCTATTCTTGTCTATGATGTTACGTATCTGTTTGTTTTTTGCAATTGTTCTTATTTTTTCTGGCAAAAATATAATCATCTTTATGACAGTATTTCTTTCTTTTATTATCACTAGATACATACTACTAATAATATATGCACCTAAGTTTCATTCTTATTTGAATATATCAGATTTGATGCATGATAAAAAAGCAAAATCGGATAAAAAAGAAGATAACAAAAAAGAAAGTGGCAAAAATGATTGAGAATTTAGACACGCTTAATATATTTTATATTTTTGGCTTGCCAATTAATGCAACTATTTTTTATACATGGATAGTAATGGCTATTTTGGTTATTGCTGCAAAATTATCGACTAGACACCTTAAAACCTCTATCAAAATTTCGCGTTTTCAGATGGCTCTAGAGATGATTGTTATGGCTGTTCGCCAAGAGATTAAAAGTGTTAGCAGTGAAAACCCTATTAAATATTTGCCTATTATTGCAACATTTTTTATTTTTATTGCATTTTGTAATATATTAACAATATTTCCATTTTTTAAGACGCCAACTTCGTCCTTGTCAACAACTGCAGCATTTGCTTTTTTTGTGTTTTTGGCAATTCCTTATTATGGAATAAAAAATGCAGGAGTAAAAAAATACTTAAGAAAATATATTGAACCTGTCGCTTTTATGTTACCTATGAATATATTAAGTGACGTTACTTCTATTTTTGCAATGGCATTTCGTTTATATGGGAATGTTTTGGGCGGAATTTTAGTGGTTTCTATCTTGTTATCACTAGCCCCCTTGTTTCCTGTATTGCCCATACCATTACAATTATTAGGCTTGTTTACAGGAACTATTCAAGCTTACGTTTTTGCATTACTTGCAATTATTTATATATCATCTATTTCTTCACAAGAAATATATGAAGATCATCTAAAAAACTATTAATAAAGGAGAAAAAAAATGGACGCAGTAGGACTTATTGGAGCAGCATCAATATTGGCAGCTGGATTATGTATGGCAATTGGTAGTATTGGCTCAGCTATTGGTGAAGGCCACGCAGCAGCAAGTGCTTTGAGAGCAATGGCTCAACAACCAGATGAAGAAAAAAAGATTAGAGCTACTCTTTTAATGGCTATGGCAATTATTGAATCAACTGCTATTTATGCGCTTGTGATTACATTTATTATACTTTTTGTAAACCCATTTTGGAGCTATGCAATTGAAATGGCTGCAAAATAAAAAGGAGAAGTTATGAGTATTAACTGGATTACCTTTATTGCTCAATTTATTAATTTTATTGTGCTAGTATGGCTTTTAAAACGTTTTTTGTATCGCCCTATTTTGACTGCTGTTGACAAAAGGCAGGCAGAAATTACAAAAAAAGTTAATCAAGCTCATAATGAATACGAGCTTGCAAAAAAAGAACATCTTGACCTTGAGCAAAAACAACAAGACTTTAAGAAGCAAAGAGATGAGCTTTTTATAAAAGCAAATGAGCAAATCGAAGAGCTAAAAAAACAACAAGCTAATTTGCTTGTAAAAGAAAAAGAAAAAGCGCTTCAAAAAATTCATTCTGATATTGCTCTTGAAAAGGACTCTATTTCGGAACAAATTAAAGAATTGGCTGTTGATAAATTTATGAAACTGTCATACAAGCTTGTTACTGACTTTGGTATTTTGACACCTATGGATAATGCGATTTTGTTGTTCTTAAAACAGATAAACCTTTTAGACAGCAAAAAAATTGCTGAGATAGAAAAAGCATTAAGCAAACAAAGCCAAATAATAGTCTATTCTTCTGAAGAGCTTTCTGACAAATCAAAGAAAGAAATTCAAGATACTTTTATGCAAAAAATATCTAAAAATACAAAACCAACATTCTTGTATAAAGAAAATAAAGAGTTGGTTTTGGGATTGGAGATAAAAATTAGCGATTTGCTTGTTGAGTGGAATCTTAAATCTTATTTAGACACATTGCACGATGATATTAACACTTCTCTTAACGAGAAACTAATTGCCTCATAAGGATTATAATATGCAAAAAATCTTTTCTGAACAAACAAACGAATTAATTGATTCAACAATCAAAAATGCACAATCTGATATTAAAATATCAGAAGCTAGCTCTATTGTTTCTATCTCTGCAGGCACAGCTGAGTTAGATGGACTGCCAAATGTTCAGCTCAATGAGCTTTTGACATTTAAAAATAATGTTATGGGCATGGTTCAAACATTAGAACAAGACTCTGTGGGCGTGGTATTTTTGACAGACTCTAGTAGCCTAAAAGCTGGTGATACTGCCAAAAGAACACACCGTGTGCTTGATGTTCCTGTAGGAGAAGCATTAGGACGTGTTATAAACCCACTTGGTCAACCTCTTGATGATAAAGGTAATATTTTAACCAAAAACAGACTTCCTATTGAACGCCCTGCTCCCCCCATTATGAACAGAGCTCCTGTTGACACACCTTTGCAAACTGGTCTAAAAGCTGTTGACTCTTTTGTTCCTATTGGTCGCGGTCAACGTGAGCTAATTTTAGGTGACAGACAAACAGGCAAAACCGCCATAGCATTAGACACTATTATCAATCAAAAAGATACTGGTGTAATTTGTATTTATTGTGCTATTGGACAACGTATCTCTAGCACTGCCAGAGTTATTGCAGATTTAGAAAAACACGATGTTCTAAAAAATACAATTATTGTGATGGCATCTGGTGACGATACGGCTGGTATGCAATATATTGCACCTTATGCAGCAACATCTATTGGCGAATATTTTATGGAACAAGGAAAAGATGTTTTGGTTATTTATGACGACCTAACAGCACACGCAAGAGCTTATCGTCAAATGTCTTTATTGCTTAGAACACCTCCTGGTCGTGAGGCTTTCCCTGGAGATATTTTTTATATTCATGCTCGTTTGTTAGAACGTTCAACAAAATTAAGAGAACAATTTGGCGGAGGTTCTTTAACCGCGTTACCAATTGTTTCTACTGAGGCTGGCAATATTTCTGCTTATATTCCAACTAATATCATCTCTATTACCGACGGGCAGATTTATTTGTCGACAGAACTTTATCAAAGAGGTGTTTTGCCTGCAATTGATACAGGCCGTTCTGTTTCTCGTGTTGGTGGTGACGCCCAACTACCAGCGTATCGTTCTTTGGTTGGACCTCTAAAACTGTTTTTTGCCCAATTTGAAGAATTAGAATCTTTTGCTCGCTTTAGCACCCAACTAGATGCTGAAAGTGAACGTCGTCTAAAAAGAGGACGCGCTATTCGTTTTATTATGCAACAACGTCAATATGAGCCTATGCCAGTTGCTGAGCAAGTAGCAATATTGACTGCAACAAACAATGGACTTTTAGATGAAATTAAACAAGAAGACATCTTAAAAGCTCAAGAAATCATTATACAGTCGCTTAATACAAAGTTTGTTGACGTTATAGAACTGATTAATAATCGCCAAAAACTAAGTGCAGAAAAAGCAAGTGAACTTATAGAATCGTTAAAAGATTCTTTGAACAACCATTT
>CAYJKS010000047.1:0-7942 GCA_964370705.1 uncultured Azospirillaceae bacterium | reverse complement strand
TTAGATATTCACTATAATACTGGCAATGTTGATAAAGATAAGTGGAAATTTCTTCATGAAGGTATAGAAGAAAGAAATCTAAAAAAGATAGCTAAAAATGTAAATAGAGGAGATGTTAGTCGCGAAAGAAACGATTGGGCTAAAAATTTAATATTAAGTATTGAAAAACTAGAATATTAAAATTACACAACTATATGGCAGATTCAAAGTTAATTGATTGATTTACTTTGGGTCTGCTATAATATAACTACTTCTGTTAACAAATTCTTTTTCAAGAGGACTTTTAAAATATCCACGAACAAGCCAACCTCCATAAAGTTTATCATGTTCTATTATTTCAAATTTATAATCTTGTTCTGGATAACCATCTTGAGTGCTTTTACATATAAATATTACATAATTACTTGCATTTTCAAAAATATTGCAATCTCTAACGATTACACCTCCTTTATTATCAAAGATAATTTTATCATGTGACAAATTAGCTCTCCAGGCGTTTGTTGAAAGAGGTCTTAAAACTTGATTAAAGAGCTTATTTACAAAAACGTCTTCTTTATTTATATTTTGACTGTTAGAATGATTGTCAACTTTACTTTCTAATGTAATCTCATCTTTTTTTTCAACATTATCCGTAGCATAAGCATTATTAAAAATAACATTAAAATTAACAGCGACTGTAACTAACATCAAAATCAAAAATTTTTTCATCAATCCAACTCCTTTTGTGCAACATACAATCATAATAACTATTTTTTTCACCTTTGCAACCTAATAGTTATTTTTATAAAAATCAAACGCCAGAACAAAAGCAACGGGGGACAGTGGATTACCGATCAAGTAGGTAATAACAGATTTTTCCTTCCTTGTAATTGTCTGGTTCTTTTTTTATTTCTGTCATTGTCTGGCTTGACCAGACAATCTAATTATTAGTATGCAGTGTGCTTGGAGGTGGCTCCCGTGTCAAGCACGGAAGTGACAGAAAAAAAACAGCACGGGAGCGACAAACAGGGTAGCATGGTAGTAACAAATAGAGGGGTCGGGTAACGATAATAGAAAATAATACATACAAAAAAGCACCAGAATCTCTGGTGCTTTTTTTAAGGATTGCAAATTTTATTTTATTTCTTCAAAATCTGCGTCAACTACTGTTTCATCAGGTTTTTGCTCACCGCCCATATCTGGACCAGCGCCACCTTCTTGAGCCGAAGCATCTGCCCCTGCTTGCTTATACATGGCTTCTCCCAATTTTAGAGATGCTTGCATTAGGCTTTGAGTTTTTTCTTTAATAACAGTATTATCATTTGCCTCTAATGCTGTTTTTAGAGCGTTAATTTCTGTTTCTATTGCGGTTTTATCAGCATCAGAAATTTTATCGGCATTTTCTTTTAATGTTTTTTCTGTAGAATGAACCAAAGCTTCTGCATGATTACGAGTTTCTACAGCCTCTTTTTTGAGCTTGTCTGCCTCTGCATTAGTTTCTGCTTCTTTTACCATTTTATCAATATCGGCATCAGACAAACCACCACTTGCTTGAATTCTGATAACTTGCTCTTTATTTGTTGCCTTATCTTTGGCAGAAACATTAACAATACCATTCGCATCAATGTCAAATGTTACCTCAATTTGTGGCATGCCTCTTGGTGCAGGAGGAATCCCCACCAAGTCAAATTGACCCAAAATTTTGTTATCTGCTGCCATTTCTCTCTCGCCTTGGAACACCCTAATAGTAACCGCAGTTTGACCGTCATCAGCAGTAGAAAAAACTTGAGATTTGCGTGTTGGAATTGTGGTGTTTCTGTCAATCAAACGAGTAAACACGCCGCCCAATGTCTCAATACCCAAAGATAAAGGTGTAACGTCTAAAAGTAATACATCTTTTACGTCACCCATCAAAACACCACCTTGAATAGCAGCACCAACTGCAACAACTTCGTCTGGATTTACGCCTTTATGAGCTTCTTTGCCAAAAATCTCTTTTACTTTTTCTTGAACTTTTGGCATACGTGTCATACCACCAACCAAAATAACTTCGCTAATTTCGTTAGCTTTTAGACCAGCGTCTGCCATTGCTTTTTTACATGGAGCAACTGTTCTTTCAATCAAATCGTCTACCAAAGACTCTAATTTTGCACGAGATAGCTTAATATTTAGGTGCTTTGGACCTGTTGCATCTGCTGTAATAAATGGCAAGTTTACATCTGTTTGAGTTGTTGAAGACAATTCAATTTTTGCTTTTTCTGCAGCTTCTTTTAGACGTTGAAGAGCTAATCTGTCATTTTTTAGATCTATGCCACTTTCTTTTTTGAACTCATCTGCCAAATAATTTACGATTGCTTGGTCAAAATCTTCACCACCCAAAAGAGTGTCACCATTAGTAGATTTTACTTCAAAAACACCATCGCCAATTTCTAAGATAGAAACGTCAAAAGTTCCACCACCTAAGTCATATACAGCAACTGTGCCTGAAGATTTTTTATCTAAGCCATAAGCTAGTGCAGCCGCTGTTGGCTCATTGATAATACGCAAAACTTCTAGTCCTGCAATTTTACCAGCATCTTTTGTTGCTTGTCTTTGAGAATCGTTAAAATATGCAGGAACAGTAATAACTGCTTTTTCTACCTTCTCGCCCAAATAACTTTCTGCATATTCTTTAATTTTTTGCAAAATAATCGCAGAGATTTGTGATGGAGCATATTTTTCGCCTTTTGCTTCTACCCAAGCATCGCCATTATCACCAGAAATAATCTTGTATGGAACCATCTCTTTATCTTTGGCAACTTCTGCAGAGTCAAATCTACGACCAATTAGACGCTTGATTGCAAATAGTGTATTGTCTGGGTTTGTAACTGCTTGACGTTTTGCAGAAGAACCTACTAGTCTTTCTGTATCTGTAAATGCCACGATTGAAGGGGTTGTTCTTGCACCTTCTGTGTTTTCTAGAACTTTAGCCTCTCCGCCTTCCATAATTGAAAAACAAGAGTTTGTTGTTCCTAAGTCTATACCAATAACTTTGTTACTCATTTTTATTTCCTTAAAAAAATTAATATCTGTTTTTATTATCTGTTTTTGATATAGGTAACAAATGAGTTATTAGCAAGGGGTCAAGCAAACTTTTTTTAATTTTTTTTATAAAATCTCAAAACCGCTACGTCCAGTTTCGACAATTGAGCTAACAAATGCAAAGTCGTTTTGATTACAAGAATATATACGATACAAAATATCACCTGCAGAAACTCCATCACCAACTTTCTTAAACAAGTCTATTCCAGCTCCTGCATATTGTCCAGATCCTGCAATAATACTTATTTTGTTGATGAATGAGTTGTCAATTTTTTTAACCCTGCCAGAAGTATCGGCTATTATATCTCTGGTTAAGTGACCTGCTTGTGTAGGCTCTTTTACTCCTTGTGCCTCAATAATTTGGTTCATGGCTTCTAAAGCTTTTCCTGTTTTGAGGATTTCTTTTGCTACCAAATACCCTTGTCCGCCTCTTAGCTTGGGGTCTGTTTCTAGCAAACGGCCAGCTAGGAACAATGCTTTTTCTTTTAGGTCTTCTGGGGCATCTTCTTTATTCTTGAGAATCTTCATAATATCTCTTGCCTCAAGAACTGAGCCAACGCCCGCACCAATAGGCTCACTACCGTCTGTTACAACAACGTCAACACTCAAAGAAAGCATATCACCAACATATTCTATTAGCTTTCTAAGTTTCATTGCCTCTTGGGTTGTTTTTATTTTTACCTTTGGTCCAACAGGAATATCAATAAGCAAATGAGTAACACCAACTGCAATCTTGCTTGCAAGAAGAGATGTAATCATTCTTTCTTGTGTAGAAAGTCCGTTTAATTGCTCAACAGAACATATTATTTTGTCTGCTTGAACAATATCTAGGCTGTCTAGCAAAGAGATTGCTCCTCTTTTTTCATGAACTTGTTTCTTAAAGCTACGAATATCTACATTAATGTTTGCAAAAATAGACATTACATCTGCTAAGCTAGAGTAGGAGTTAGACGGCAAAGACAAAGTCTTTGGTATTGGCAAGCCATAAGCTGCAACAATTGCAGCTACAATAATGTCGGCTTTATTACCAGGAACCTCACAAAAACAACAACTGTCTACAACAATTTCTTCTTCTGACCAAGAAACTACTTTGTCGCCTCTTAGACTCTCGGTTAAAGACAATATTTCTGTTGGGGTAATAAAAGCACCAACTGCTACCAAAAATGACGCAATATCCATATTAGAATATCTGCGAGCAGTAATGTCATCTATAATTGATTTGTATTCTTTAGAACTTAAGATATTGCCTGCAATCTTGCGTTTTACAGAGGCCAAACTAACTGCTGGAGGGGTCAAAGTTAAGCTCACTTTTGAACCTTCTGGCAAATTTATTAGCTTGAATGCCTCCGTATTTAGGCCTAATTCATCTGGACTAACAATTTTGTTATTATCAACAATTTGCAAAAAAACATAAACTGGCTCCTTGCCTCCATGTATCTCTATTCTGTTCATAGACTTAATACTGTCTACCTTATAAATAGAGCAATCTTTATGGATATATGCAACACTTTCACTAAAAGATTTAATGGGAATATGTTTTAATTTTAGCATGACCTTCTCCTTGTTCAAATTTATGCAATTATTACATAGATTTTGTTTAGGAAACGTTAATGCCTTAACAAATTATGTTATTTTGCTTCTTCTTTAGATTGCTTGCGCATCAAAATACTCAAAACATTTGTTAAAGTAGACTTCATTTGTGAACGATGAACCACAATATCTACCATACCATGCTCTCTTAAATATTCTGCACGCTGAAAACCTTCTGGCAATTTTTCTCTAATAGTTTGCTCAATAACTCTAGGTCCTGCAAAAGCAATCAAACAGCCCTGCTCTGCAATATGAACGTCTCCCAACATTGCAAAAGAAGCAGAAACGCCTCCTGTTGTTGGATCTGTTAATACAGAGATAAAAGGCAAGCCATTTTCTTTGACCTTATTAACAGCAGAAGTTGTTCTTGCCATTTGCATCAAAGACAAAATTCCTTCTTGCATACGTGCTCCACCAGAGGCAGAAATAGTAATTAGTGGACAGCGTTTTTTGATAGCAAGATCTGCCGCTTTGACAATTCCTTCACCAACGGCCATACCCATAGAACCACCCATAAAAGAAAAGTCAATAGCAGCAACAACTGCTTTAACGCCGCCAATAGAACCTAATGCAACTCTTATTGCATCATCATGGTTTGTTGCTCTGCGGTAGCCCTTTAGTCTGTCTACATATTTTTTTGTATCCTTAAACTTTAGAGGGTCTTCTTTTATTTCTGGCAAGTCAATATTTTTGTGAGTGCCGTCAAAAAGCATCTTGAAGCGATTGTCAACATACAAACGCAAGTGATGATCACATTTAGGACATACATACCAAACTTTTTTTAGCTCTTTTGAGTATAAAAGCTCATCACATTTAGGGCACTTCATCCACAAATCATCTGCGATTTCTTTGGGCGTTACTTTTTTTATTTTAGGTCGGACAAATTCTGATAACCAGTTCATTTCTTAAAATCCTTTATTTCTACCAATATTCTTCTTGTTTTTCTGAAGATTTTTTCTTAAATATATTCTTAAATTTTTCTTTTGTGTTGTCTAGTTTAGTAGCAAAGCTTATTGTAGGCTCTTCATCAACTTCTGGCTTTACGCTATCGATTGTTTCTTTTAGCTCTTCAACCTCTACACTTAGTTTTTGTTGTTGCTCATTTAGCTTTTTATTTTGCTTAGTCTGAGAACGTAGTTTTTTTCTAAGACTACTATTAGATAGCCAAGAATCAAATCTGCCCATAACATAACCAAAAACAAGCAAAATAATTATAACCAAGTCTAAGCGAGCAGAAATCTTAATGCCCAAAAACTCAAAACCCAAGTCAATTATCTCACTACTGCTGTTGTTACCAAATGTAAAAACAGCTAGCAAAATAAGTAATGGCAATCCTATTATCAATTTTATAAGGCTCATAATAAAACCCTTTCAATATTTGTTATTTGTTTAGCATCTCGTGCAATTGCTTGCCTGTTTTAAAGTGAGGAATATTGCGATTATCTATGTCTAATTTTTCTCCTGTGCGGGGATTTTTTGCAACTCTAGGTGCGCGCTCTCTAACAGAAAAAGCACCAAAGCCTCTAAACTCAACTCTTTCTTTTTTGCCCAAAGCTCCAACGATTGTATCAAAGATAACCGCAATAATACGCTCAACTTCTTTAATTGTTAGATTAGGGTTTTTTGTTGCAATTCTTTCAATTAGTTCTGATCTAGTCACTTTTATATACCTCTTAATTTTATATTATTTTTTTCTTAAATTACTCTTTTTTATTTTATAAATCAATAAATTAATCTATCTCTTCTTTGCTAACTAGCAATTTTTGCTCTTGTTGGCTTAGCTCAATTTCTTCTATCTTGTCAATTCTTTTAGATATTTTTGCAGAAGAAATTTTGATTTCTCCAATATCTTTATTGGCTAATTCAAAATGTTTAGATAAATTTTCTATTCTATTGTCTATTCTACTAACATCTTGGGTCAAAAGCCCAACTTCTTTTTGAATAATACTAGCCTGCTCTTGCATTTTTGCATCTTTTAGTATGGCTCTAACTGTATTTAGGGTTGCCATTAAGGTTGTAGGGGAAACAATCCACACCTTTGCCCTAAAAGACAACTCGACTACTTCTGTAAAGTTAGCATGGAGCTCGGCATAAACAGACTCTGAGGGCAAGAACATTAAGGCAGATTCTGCTGTTTGACCTTTGATGATATATTTTTCTGATATATCCTTTATGTGTTTTAGCAATGATGCCTTAAAAAACCTGCTAGCTTCTAGCTTTTGCCTATCTGTTTGAGCCTGACGCAACGCCTGATAACTTTCTAGCGGGAACTTTGAGTCAATAACTATTGTCCCTGGTGGGTTGGGCAACTTTAAGACACAATCTGCTCTTTTGTCATTGCTCAGCTTTACCTGAAACTCATAAGCCGAAGGCGGGAGAATCGATGTTACCAAATCGTTTAGTTGAATCTCTCCAAAAGCTCCTCTGCTTTGCTTGTTTGACAATATTTCTTGCAAAGAAACAACCTGCTCAGACAAAGATGATATTTTTTGCTGAGCAGAGTCAATTCTAACTAATCTTTCTTGTAGGGCTGTCAGTGTCTCGTTCGTCTTAACTGTAGATTGTTGCAAGCCATCGCCTACTTTTTGAGTAACTTGCAAAAGCTTCTCATCAATCATATTAAGCAAACTAAGTCTTTGATCAGAAATTGCTTGCGATATTTTGTCTTGAGATATGGCGTTTTGTTCAGACATTTGCGACAAGCGACCAATCAACTCTAATTGTGATTTTATAAAAGCTGGCTCATCTTGCTTGCCTTTTTTTTGTAGCAACACAAATACTATTATCACAAATAATAATATTAAAGCAAAAACCAAAAATATCTCTAAAAAAGACAATGAAACTGACATATTGCTAACTTTATACTACTTTTTTATAGCTTCATCTTCGAGATTATTGCCCATATCAATAAACTTTTGATTGCGAAGAGATTTTAACTTTTCACCATCATACTTTTGCAACTCTTGCAAATGTTTATAGATACTATCTCCAACCAATTCTATTGCAGCAACGCTATCTCTGTGTGCTCCGCCTGTTGGCTCTGGAATAATCTCGTCTATAATCTTTAGTGACATTAAGTCTTGCGCAGTTAGTTTTAGTGCCTCAGCAGCATCTTTTGTTTTGTCGGCAGAACGCCATAGAATCGAAGCACAGCCCTCTGGAGAAATTACCGAATAAATAGAGTGCTCTAACATCAAAACTCTATTAGCAGCAGCAATTGCAATCGCGCCACCAGAACCGCCCATACCAATAATTACAGAAACTAAAGGCACTTTTATTTGCAAGCATTTTT
>CAYJKS010000046.1:5046-7963 GCA_964370705.1 uncultured Azospirillaceae bacterium | reverse complement strand
CCCGCAAACTTCATCATAGCGACAAAAAGCTTAGAAAACTCTGTTTTATCCATAAACTTAAATGGTAAAATCAAGTTTTTAGAAACATCATCATAATATAGAGCCGAACGACTATATCTAAACGGAGATCTAACCTTTTTGAGACAACTAGCACAACGCAATTTTTTGCCTGTTGCTTGCTCACTTAATGGGTGCCCGCATTTATAACAAATTGGTTGCAAAATAAAATTAAGCTCTCCAAAACATTTATCACAAAGCAAATTATTATCTTTTACCAAACAACCGCAACTAAAGCATTTGCATGGAATAATAAAATCTAAAATTTTTGCTAATAAATCTTTTATCATATTATTTTATATTTAGTTTTATTAGTTCTTGGTGAATTTGATTAATATTATCAACTACAATTATGCCCGCATCTTGTAGCACTTTTTTCTTATCATCAACCAAGACCCGACCTTCGGTAATAAGATCACCCGCATAACCAATATTCGCACCAAAATTGATGTTACTTCCTGCAACAAATGCAACAACAGGCTTTTTGTTTTTTTGCTCTGCATACCATTTGGCACCTTGTTCTTCAAACACACCGCCCATTCTGCCAATCATAACAATCGCTTTAGTTTTTTCATCTCTTGCAAATTCTTCAAGCACATCAACAAAACTAATACCAATTAGCATATCATCACCTAGTCCAACAACTGCTGATTGCCCCATTCCTGCCCTATTTGTTTCTAGCACGGTTTCATAAGTCAAAGTAGATGCCCTAGATACAATTGCAACATTACCTTTTTGATATATATTTGTTGGAAAAATCCCCACTTCTACCACATCTGGCACAATAATCCCTGGAGTATTTGGGCCGACTAATTTTGTTGTTGAGTTTTTAAGCAAATGCTTAACTTCTAACATATCTTTAACAGCAATACCGTCTGTAATACAAACAACCATCTTAAGTTCAGCCTCAACAGCTTCTCTTATGGCACGTTTTACGGACTTAGGAGGCACAAACATCAAAGACACATCGGCTCCTGTTGCAGCTTTTGCTTCTTTTACACTTCCAAAAACAGGCACCCCAAGATGAAAAGTGCCCCCCTTATTTGGAGAAATACCAGCAACAATATTGCTACCACTGTCAATTGCTCTTTGCACATGAAAAGAAGCCTGTGTTCCTGTAATTCCTTGCACCATAATTTTAGTAAATTTATTAAGCCCCCACACCATTAGTCGCTCTCCTCTACTGACTTAATAATTTTATCAACAGCATCTTCCATATTATCTGCCATAACTATTGGAAGGTTTGCCTTTTTTAATATACTTTTTGCCTCGTCACGATTTGTTCCCTCAAACCTAACTACAAGAGGGATATTCATTCCTACTTCTGCAGCTGCGTCAATAATACCATCTGCAATCAAATCACACCTCATAAAACCGCTCAAAATATTAATCACAATTCCTTCTACTTTAGGATTTGTAGTAATAATTTTTACTCCTGAAGCTATTTTTTCTCGCTCAACACCACCTTTTACGTTAAGCGAGCAAGCAGGTTTGCACCCTTTTTCTTTTAGCATTTCGCTCATAGCAACCGTAATACCATCGCCATTAACAATAAAGCCAATATTACCGTCAAACTCACTATAACTAAACCCATACTTCATTGCTTTTCTTTCTCGCTGACTAATCTCATAATCATCTGCCAAGCGTTTGTTCTCAGGGTGGCGATAAAGTGCATTATCATCTAAATTAATTTTTGCATCTAGTGCCAAAACATCTCCATTTTTTAGCAATGCCGCTGGATTTATCTCTACCATCAAGCAATCATTATCCATAAATGTCTTATATATACTTGTTACAAACTGATAAAATTTGGCATAACTTTTTGTGCCTATTTTCAAAAACTCTGCTACTTTGACCATATCTGTTCTACTTGGACCTTTTATCAAGTCTATTGGAATTCTTAGGACTTTTTCTGCTGGATAATCTATAATTGAGCCTACGTCATCATTTTTTGTGCTAGCAACAAGCAACGTTATAACCGCGTTTACTCTATCTATTGCCATACCAATATAAAAAGTCTGGCTAACTTTTTCATACTTTTCTACATATATGCGGCTAACAAATTTGCCCTTTTTACCAGTTTGCTCAGTAACTAATGTTGACCCAAGCATTTCTGCTGCTTCTATCTCTAGCTCTTTTACTTTTTCTACAATTCTAATTCCACCTTTTCCGCTATCTTTAGAATCTAAAAAATACCCGCTATTTCTGGCACCTGATTGTATCTGAGCTTTTAATACCCAAGGGCCTTTGTCAGATATTTGCCTAGCAACTTTTTTTGCCTCTGTTGGAGTATATGCAATTTTGCCTTTAGGGACTTTTATTGCATTTTTACTTAATAGCTCTTTTGCTTGATACTCATAAATATTCATAACAATTCTTATCCAATCTTAGCATAATACTTAATCTTATCTACCATAGAAAGTAAGCCATTTCTACGACTAGGTGACAAATGCTCTTCTAAACCAATTTGAGCAAAAATACTACCAACATCTTTAGCCACAATCTCTTCTAGTTGACATTTTTCAAAAATAGCAAGAACAATAGCTATCAGTCCTCTAACCAATGCTGCATCACTATCTCCTCTAAAAGATATATATTTTTTGCCATCAACTTCAACAAACTCTGGAACAAGCCAAACTTGAGATTGGCACCCTTTTATCTTCCAATTATCACTTTTGTATTTTTCTTCTAGCTCAGGCAAGGCTTCTCCAAGGTCAATCAAATACCTATATTTGTCTTCCCAGTCATCAAAAAGCTCAAAACTTTCTATAATTTCATCAATATTCATTATTTTCATCTTTAAAAAAATATATATAGTGACAAACTATATCATCATGGTATCATTGTCAAATATTCAAAG
>CAYJKS010000046.1:0-5036 GCA_964370705.1 uncultured Azospirillaceae bacterium | reverse complement strand
AATAAAGATATTATCCAAACAACTATAGATTTAGTCAAAATTCCTAGTGTTTCTGGTAACGAAGAACAAATTGCCAAAGCCTTAGACTATTGCCATAACTTTTTTGCATCAGACAAAGTCTATATTCAAAGATTTTGCTATCCCCAAGCATCACCTGTAATGCTAATAGCCAATACGACTGGTCATGACTTTGACGTTATGAGCGTTGGGCATCTTGATGTTGTTCCTGCAAAAGACAATATGTTTGAGCCACAAATAATTGGCAACCACCTTTACGCAAGAGGTGCTGGCGATATGAAAGCACAAATTGCAGTGCAACTACATTTAATGAAGCATATTGTCAAAAACAATCTTAACATCAAGTTTGCAATACTAATTACAACCGATGAAGAAACCACTAGCAATGGAATTAAGGCGCTAACAAAAAATCAAAATATCCGTGCCAAAATAATAACAGATACCGACGCTGGCGATTTATATACAATAATCGAAAAATACAAGCATTCTGTTGGCGTTAAGCTAGTAGCAAAAGGCAAAAATGCGCATAGTTCTCGACCTTGGGACGGCATAAACGCCATAAATGAGATAATGCAAGTTATCAAAAAGCTAGAAAAAGACTTTCCATATTTTAGTAATCAAAGCAACGAGCCGCAAGATACATGGATAGACACTATGACAATTACTGCCATAAACTCCCCTCAAACCACAAATGTTGTTCCCGACAAAGCAGAAGCAACAATCAACTTTAGACTAACCCAAAAAACCACTCTAGAACAATTAAGCAATATTTTAACAAAAGCATGTTGTAATACAAATTGCAATTTTGAAGTTTTTATGGCAAGTAGTGGCTGCTACATGGACTATAATCACCCCACTATTCAATCATACATAAAAATTGCTCAAAAAATATTACCACAAAAAATAAGCATCAATCACATGAATGGTGCAACCGATGCTAGAGCATTTAGTGATAACTCAATAATTATCATGCATAGTATCAATGCCTATAATCCTCACGTAGATAACGAATACATAGACATTGATTCTATAGATTATTTTTTTGAGATACAAAAAGAATTTATAAACAGCCTCTTATAGCTATACTTCTTCAATTTCGTTATCAAGTATTTCTGCGCCAAAAAGCAATCCTTGTTGTATTAGGCAATGATTAAAAAACAACATAAACAAGAATAAATACAAAAGATTACAAATATAATCAAAAATAATACTCATTGATATCATGTTATATTTTATCATGCTATTGGCAATAGCACTATAACTAATAAACAAGAAAGAAAAGATAAACAACAATACGGCTAAGGCCAAAATAATTTTTAGACTATTACCTTTTGTTCTATATAAGATTGTGCTTAATTTTGGCATTTTATATCCACTAACTGCAAATGCAGGCACGCTCAAAAATCTGCTGGCAATAATTGGCAACCAAAACCCAGAAGAAAACACTGCAAAAAACAATATTTCTATAATTGGGTTAGAATTTGGCACACGATTAAAAAGCACCAAAAAAGAAAAAAGTGGTAACAAAACTATAAATATTGCTAAAAGCAAGTGCAAAAATGTTTTAAGCATTTTGATTGGCTGGGTAAAAATAATCCTAACATCTGCCTTGTCGCCCACGACCAAAAGCTTATACCAAGCATTTATAAACATTGCGACAAAAAACAACCTAACAACAAAAAACAAAGCATAGTTAGCATCAGAATTTGCACAACCTAAAATAGCATTTTCTCTATAAGTTTCAAAGCCACACATAACTCCACTTTTTAGCCCCAAAGCCAGAATTGTCATCATTGCTGCAACAATTGTCGCCAAAGCAAAAAACTGTTTTATGTAATAAAAAAACATACCAACGGGAATAAATGTCAAGTCCATAAGCGAAAAACTATATTTTTTGCTATCAACTCTGTTTAAAAAATCAACATCACCAACTTCTTTAATCTTTTGAACAATACTATCTACTTTTTCTTTCATAACTATATTTCCTTTACTGCTATCACACCTTGTGTAGATTTTAGCTTACTAATTAAACCATTGTCAGCAAAAGCGTATCCGCCAGCCAACTCTATTCTAATATCCCATTCACTATCTTCTGGTATAATATATACCTTATTTCTGCCTTTTTTATCAGAGCTCAAAATTTCTTTTATTGGAGCAACCGCGGCCTCATTATTTATGTATATTTCTACCCCATTACAAGCATCAGCTATTGCCTTGTCTAATGTTTCTACATTACTAATCAAAGCACGTGGACTTGCTTCTTGACTTTGCTTGTCAACAGTAACGCTTGCAATCAACGGAAGCCCTGAAACTATTGCCTCTTCGCATCTTGCCAAAGTCTCAGAAAACATAATACCTTCAAAACTGCCCGATATATCTGACATTTCTAAAAAAGCAAACATCTTGCCACTTTTTGATAATCTTTTTTGAAAAGAATTTACTGAGCCGGCTAATTTTACTCTAATATTGTCGCCAAATTGAACATTCTTAAAAACATCATCACACCTTTTAACTCCCAACTTATCCATAGAATCCAAATAAGTATCTAGCGGATGAGCAGACAAATAAAAACCAATTACCTCAGATTCGAGCTTAAGCTTTTCTAGATCAACCCAATCAAGCTCATCTTTGAGTTTTACTTGAGATTGCATTTCTTCGCTCCCAAATAAAGATGTTTGATTACTAGTTTTGAGCTCAGAAGAAGAATAAATATGCTGAATAATATTATCGATATTAACAAATAACTTATTTCTATTTTTATCCAAAGAATCAAATGCACCAGATTTTATCATTTGTTCTAACTGCTTGCGATTAATATGCTTAATATCTGAACGATGAATAAAGTCAGAAATATCAACAAATTTACCACCATTTTGTCTTTCTTCTACTAAGGCCCTAATATTTGCCTCACCTACGCCCTTGATTGCAGTTAAGGCATAACGCACGCTGCCATTTTCTACCTCAAACTCATATCCTGATTTATTAACATCAGGAGGCAAAACATCAATCCCCATTTTAATACATTCTGCCCTAAACTGCATTAGTTTGTCTGTATTGGTAATATCTAGCGTCATGGTTGCACACATAAACTCAACTGGATAATGTGCTTTAAGATAAGCTGTTTGGTAAGAGATTAAAGAATAAGCTGCAGCATGAGATTTATTAAAACCATAAGACGCAAATTTTTCCATCTGATCATATATACTAACAGCTACTTCTTTTTTTATTCCCTTTCCGACGGCACCATCAACAAAGATGCTGCGATGCTTTACCATTTCTTCTTTTATTTTTTTACCCATTGCCTTACGCAAGCCGTCTGCACCGCCAAGAGTGTATCCTGCCAAGTCTTGCGCAATTTTCATCACCTGTTCTTGATATATCATAATACCGTAGGTTTCTTTAAGAATTGGCTCTAACATTGGGTGCAAATACTCAATCTCTTCCTCGCCATGTTTACGCTTAATATAACTCGGAATATTGTCCATTGGGCCAGGACGATAAAGTGATACAATCGCAATCAAGTCCTCAAATCTGTCGGGTTTAATTTGCTTATGCACATCTTTCATACCAGATGATTCAAACTGAAAAATCCCTAAAGTGTCGCCACGTTGCATCAATTCATAAGTTTTTTTATCATCAAGAGCAATCTTGTTCATATCTAACGTTATGCCGTAATTTTTCTTTACTAATTCAATGGTCTTTTTAATAGTTGTAAGAGTTTTTAGACCCAAGAAGTCAAATTTTATCAAACCTGTTTCTTCAATATATTTCATATCATATTGAGTAACAGGCATATCTGCTTTGGGGTCTTTATATAATGGCACAAGATTTTCTAGTGGTCTATCGCCAATAACAACACCAGCTGCATGCACACCAGAGTGTCGATAAAGCCCCTCTAGCCTAATTGCAATGTCAAATAATTTATTTATTTGCGGGTCTTCTCTTCGCATATTTTCTAGCTCAGCCACTAGCTCCAAAGATTTTTTCAAATCTGGTTGTTTGCCATCTATTGGCCCTGGAATAAGTTTGCTAATTTTGTCTGCTTGCATATATGGCATTTGCAAAACTCTAGCAACGTCTCTAATAACGGCTTTTGCTTGCAATTTTCCATAAGTAATAATCTGGGCAACTCTATCATGACCGTATTTTTCTTGCACATAAGTAATCGTCTTATGCCTATTTTCTTGGCAAAAGTCTATATCAAAGTCGGGCATACTAATACGCTCTGGATTCAAAAATCTTTCAAAAAGCAAGTCTAGTTTTATGGGGTCCAAACCTGTAATTTCTAGAGCCCAAGCCACAATAGAACCCGCACCAGATCCTCGACCAGGACCAACTGAAACATCATTTTTATTTGACCAAGAAATAAAGTCTGCCACAATCAAAAAATATCCAGAAAATCCCATTTTTTTAATTACGCCAAGCTCATACTCTAGCCTTTTATAATATTTTTCATCAATCTCAGCCTTTTGCTCTTGGCTCATATCGTCAAAATAAACACTATCTTTTAGTCTTTTTATCAAACCTATTTTTGCTTGTTGTTCAATATATTCTTCTTGTGACATCGAGTTTGGACAGTCAAACTGTGGCAATAATGGCGACACAAAATCTAGCAAAAAGTTACAACGTTTTGCAATATTAACTGTATTTGCAATAGCTTCTGGCAAGTCTCTAAAAAGCTCAATCATTTCCGCTTGTGTTTTTAGCCTATTATTAGGAGAAAACTTTGCCCTATTATCATTAACAACATATTCTCCTTGAGCAATACAAACCAACGCATCATGCGCTTCATACATATCACTATCAAAGAAAAACGCCTCATTTGTTGCCACAATTGGCAAATTATGCTTATATGCCAAGTCCAAAAATGCTTCTTCTGTTTTTGCCTCCTTGGCTAGCCCAATACGAGATATCTCTACATATAATCTATCGGGCATATATTCTTTTAGTTTTAGCAAAAATTCTTCTGCTTCTTGAGCTCTATTTTCTAGAAGGAGTCTACCAACACTCCCATCAGC
>CAYJKS010000045.1:0-8017 GCA_964370705.1 uncultured Azospirillaceae bacterium | reverse complement strand
AAAACATACTAAAAGAAAGGCTAAAAGAAATTATGCCCGAGGCATCTTTTTTGGGTGAAGAAGGTGAAAAAAGTTATAGTAAAGAAGGGTATTGTTTTGTTTGTGACCCTATTGATGGAACGACAAACTTTGTAATGGACTATAGGGGCAGTGGTATATCTGTTGCATTGTTAAAAGACGGAAAGCCTGTTTTTGGTGTTATCTATAACCCTTATCTGGATGAAATGTTTATTGCTCAGAAAGGGCAAGGTGCAACTTGTAATGGGGCAATAATTCAAACATCTGATAAAGATATGGAAAACAGTATAGTGATTTTTGGTACAGGCGGAAAGAGAACAGATGAGACATTTGAATTGGCAAAAAAATACTTCCATAAAGCTATTGATGTTAGACGTTTTGGTTGTGCCGTTGTAGACTTAACAAACGTTGCGAGGGGAAGTGCTTGCTTGTTCTTTGAACATTGGTTAAACCCTTGGGATTTTTGTGCAGGGGTTTTAATTGTTGAAGAGGCTGGTGGCATTGTCTTACAAGAGAGTGGAGAGCCTATAGAAGATTATTTTAAGCCTCAAGCAATCTTTGCATTTGGTAATAAAAAAGAGGCAGATAAGTTTATTGCTGAATGCTCTTAATAGTATAAACCAAATCTTTATAACCTTGATAATCATTGGCTCGAAGTATGCGTATTTGCCCCAATCATTTGTAAAATAGCCGCAGATATTTATCTGCGGTTTTTTTATTATCTATAAATCTTACTAGCTACAACTTGAGCTTGAGCAAAAAACTGTATCATAATCGCAACTCAAGAACAGATTATCCACAAGGTGCCAATATCTTAATATTTAATTGCAAAAACTTAAAAATAACAATAATATGCGCTCAAATATTAAGGGTTAAAAAAATGCTAAAATCAAAATTAAAAAAATTTGAACAATATCAATGGTGGCTAGGAGTATTATTAACATTTGCCATAACTATTGTTAGTTATAAAATTGTTGAGATTGAGTTTATAAACAAGTATTTTGGCGGAGCTTTGTCTGTTGCTATAATTTTAGGAATTACTATAGGCAATAGTTTTTTTAGCCAAATTGAGCCACATTGCCAAAGTGGGGTTGAATATGCTCAATCCAAACTCTTAAAATATGGCATTATATTATATGGATTTAGAGTAACTTTTCAAGAAATCGCTCAAATCGGGTGGTATGCAGCCTTAATTGATATAACTATAGTTATTATGGTTTTTTTTGCATATTTTTTAATAGCAACTAGACTTTTTAAGATAGATATAAAGACGGCAACAGTTATTAGTGTAGCTAGCTCTATTTGTGGCTCGGCAGCAGCAATTGCAACCAAGCCAATTATTAGGGCTCAGGCATATAAACTCGCAATTGCTATTGGTATTGTGGTTGTTTTTGGCACAATTTCTATTTTTTTATACCCAGTTATTGCTAGCTTTTTAGAAATGAGTAACGAGCAATATGGCGTTTTTGTGGGATCTAGTGTTTATGGGGTTTCTCAATCTGTTGCCGTAGCAAGCGGATATGGCACAAATGCTGTGCAAACCGCCGTTGTTGTAAAAATGTTTAAGGTAATGATGCTTATTCCGATGCTAATTATTTTATCTATATCTTTTAGACAGGCAGAAACCAAAGAAAAAGGGCTTGTGGCAATTTGGAAGGCTATTCCATGGTTTGCGGTTATGTTTATTGCAAGCAGTGCTCTAAACTCTCTAGAGATTATTCCAAATTATGCAATAAAAAATATAAACAATCTGAGTAGCATCTTTTTAACAATGTCTATGGCAGGAGCAGGACTAACAACCAATCTTGGAGAAGTCAAAAAAGCTGGACTAAAACCGCTTATGTCTAGCCTTATACTTTATATTTTTCTTATTGCCCTTAGTGCTAGCCTAGCCATATGCTTAATAAAATAATAACCTTTGTATGGTAACAATAAGCAAACAACGCTAATATAAGGAAAGTTACTTTGAACAAATTCAAAATAAGACGTAATGATGCAATTGATAAACTAAAAGCTCTAAAAGCAAAACAATTGCAAGAATTACAAGCCCTTAGAGAAAAACAAGAGAAATACCTATTAAAAGTTGCCAATAAATTAGGCATAAATGTTAACAAATCTTTGCGTCAAGAAGTTGCTCGAAAACTTTTTCATGTTAGTTCGCTTTGGATTCCAATAGCCATATATTTTTTGCCAAAAGATATAGCCTTGACACTATTTGCAACACTTATTGCACTAGATCTTATTATTGAATTTGGAAATTACAAAAAATGGCATTGGGCAAGGTATAGCTTTGGCGTAATATTTTATAAAATTCTTAGAAGCTCAGAAAGAAGAAAAAACAAATTTCAGTTATCTGGCTCTTTGTATGTTTTGCTTGCTAGCTTTTTGTCAACAGCCCTTTTTTCTAAAGAAATTGCAATAATTTCTATGAGTGTTATGATTATCTCTGATGCCTCTGCCGCAATATATGGCAAATTTTTTGGTATAAGAAAAATATATAAAAACAAAACAACAGAAGGCGTGCTTGCTTTTTTTGTCTCGTCTTTATTTGTAATGATGATGCTAAACTTTTTGCACCCGATTACATATGCAAGCATAATCGCATGCATGCTAGCAACAATTACAGAAATTTTTGGAAAAATAATAAAGGTTGATGACAACTTATCTATTCCTCTAGTTATAGGCTTTATTTTAAGCATTTTGTAGTTTTTGTGTCAATTTTTATACAAAAAAATTGACTCGCAAACAAATTAGTATTAAAATAATCATAAAGAAATTAGGAGAACCGCAATGTCAGAAAATAGAAATTTTGCAGATAAATTAAAAAAATACAACAAATTACAAAATATAAAAAGCGACTTGGCAAAAGCCTTTGGTATTGGAGCAATTGCAATTGCATCGGTTAATCCTGCAATGGCTAATACTGGCAACTCTGGTAGCTCTGACAAAGATGACATCAAAGAAACTCATATTGAAAATTTTAGCTCTTTTGATTTTCAGAAAGAATTTGACGGCAAATACGACAAAGAAATTACAATGTCTAAAAACTCAAAACAAGTTATTCATGACAACAAAACATCTGAGGTTTTTAATACAGATATATCAATAGCTTATAATCTAGAAAATGGCTACAAACTTCATAAAACATCAAATGAATCTTATGATAATGGTAAGCACAGTTACGAAAATGACATGTTTTTAATAGACAAAGAAGGCAATCAATATAACCTGCCAAATAGATTTGAAAAATTGCTAGGAAAAACAAATATCCAAGAAATTGATAATGCCCAATATATTGCTGCTTCTAATTCTGAAGCAAGAAAAAATGCCAAAATAGAAAGAAAAACAAAAAGAAAAGTTGGTCGCTCAGATGAAATCCCAGATGAGATAAAAGGCGCACTAAATAACTTTATTGAAGACCACACAAAACTTTATCCAGAAGGCGCTCCTAGCAAAATTTTGCCAGATGCATTTGTTTATAGCGAACAAGAAATACATAGAATGAGCCAAATGTCAACAAGCTCAAGCAAAAAACAAGATTTGAACTTTGCAGCAGAATATGCAAAAATGCAATCCAAGCTAGAAAGATAGGCTATACATAAAATGAACAAAATACATTTTATTACCTCAAATAGCGGAAAAATTGAATCGCTTAAAAAGTCTATGGAGCTTTGCGATGCAAAAGTTGAAATTGTTGCCCTAGACCTTAACCTTATTGAGCCACAGTTTGATAAGGTTCAAGATGTATCTATATTTAAGGCAAAGCAAGCATTTGAGGCAATAAAAGCCCCAGTTTTGGTAGAAGATGGCGGACTTTTGATTAAGGCACTCAATGACTTCCCTGGCGTTTATACAAAATATGTGCTAGATAAAATCGGAATTGATGGCATCTTAAAACTAATGCATGGACTTGAAGACAGACGCATTAGCTTTGCTAGTTTTGCCACATATATTGACAATGATGGCAAAGTTTTTCAGTTTGAAAGACAGGCTAATGAACTACAAATTTCTAAAGAAAAAATAGATATTTGCTCCCCGTTTGCTTGGTCAGAACTTTGGAAAATTATATATATAAAAGATTTTAACAAAAACTTATGTCAGCTATCGGAGCAAGAACTTGCTCAATACTATTACCATAATGACCGAACAGGTAGCTTGCAAAATTTTGCCTATTGGTATGCACAAAATCACAAATAAAACAAATATATGGCTTTTTGGGTATAAAATAAGCAAAAATTGTTGCAATTTTTGTAAGAACAAATTATTTTAAAAAATAAAAATTGAAAGTAACAAAAAAATGAAACCCTTGCTCGTTCATGCGCATATATTTTATAAAGAATTAGCTTCTCAAATCTGCACAAAACTGCAAAATTTGGCAGATTTTGATAGTGAAATTTTTATAACTATTGTAGAAGACGATCAAGAGCTTAAAAGCATAATCAAAAATATTCTCCCTAAAGCAAATATAAAAATTGTTGAAAATAGAGGATATGACATTAGGCCTTTTGTTGAGCTCATACAAGGAACCTCACTTGCAAATTATAGCTATGTAGTAAAAATCCACAGCAAAAGAGAAACAAAAAAATCTTTTTTGAATGGTTTTTGGTTTAAGAAAAGCAAATGGCGTGATTGTGCAATGAGTTTTATTGAAAGCAAAGAAGTTTTTGCAACAGCTATTAAGGCATTAGAAAGCAACCCAAAATTAGCAATGATTGGAAACTATAGGCTTGTTTTGCGCAAAAAAGGTAGTGACAAAAATGCAGAAAAGAGATTATCTAACTTTTTAATAGAAAACAAGCTGCCAATTATCCCTTATTCTTTTGTTGCTGGAACTATGTTTGTAGCAAAGGCTCAAGTATTTGACAAACTTAACTTGGTTGACCTTAATCAATTTGAAAAAAGCATAAACCACAATAGTCAATACGCCCACGCAATTGAACGTTTTTTGGGATATTTGGTGTATAGCAAGCAAATGATAATTGATGATGCTATTATTTCTAAGCATGAAAAAGCTAGACTAAATTGCTTGAGAGCTTTTAATACTTTTACAAGATTTTTATATTATAAAAAAACAACAAACTCTGGCAAAATGCAAATTAAGATTTGCAAAATCCCAATTATTAGCAAGAAAGGTCTAACATGAAAAAAATTCTAATAACAGGTGCTAATGGCTATATAGGCTCTGCTGTTGTCAAAAAAGCTTGTGACTTATTCCCAAATGATGAGATTATTGCTATTGATTTTTGCAACTCTAATATTGATAAAAGAGCAAAGTTTTTTGATATAGATATATTAGGGCAAACAGATAAAATGTATCTTGAGATTGGAGTACCAGACATATGTATTCATCTTGCGTGGAAAGACGGATTTAATCATAATTCAAATGCTCATATGGAGTTTTTATCTAACCATGCTATGTTTGTTAAAAGCCTTATTGACAACGGGTGCAAAAATATTACCACAATGGGAAGCATGCACGAAGTCGGCTACTTTGAAGGTGCAATAGATGAAGACACACCGTGCAACCCGCTTTCTATGTATGGAATTGCCAAAAACGCCTTGCGTCAATTTGCGTTGCAATATGCCCAAAACAAAGATGTGAGCCTTAAATGGCTTAGGGCGTTTTATGTTACTGGCAATGACGAAAAAAATAATTCTATTTTTGCAAAAATTGTTGCTTTTGAAAAAGAACAAAAAGCCAGCTTTCCGTTTACAGATGGCAAAAACAAATATGACTTTATTGATATTTGCCAATTAGCATCTCAAATAGCAATTAGTGCCAAACAAACAGATGTTAGCGGAATTATCAACGTTTGTTCAGGAGAGCCTGTTAGCCTAAAAGACAAAGTAGAAGAGTTTATTGCAAAAAATAATTTTATGATAAAACCAGAGTATGGAGTTTTCCCAAACAGACAATATGATTCACCTGCTATTTGGGGAAACACTAAAAAGATAGAAAAAATAATGAGGCAGCAAGAAACAAATGAGCTTAATAAATAAAATCATAAAAATTTTTTATAGTGTAAAAATTAGAGGCAATATTAAAAAAACTCGCATATTGTTTTTGAAATTTAGCAAAAAAATAGAAAGAACTCCCAATAGAGGAGGAAGCAACAATACAAATAACAAATATGCAGGGATTGAACTTTTTGTGCCACAAATCAAAAATATTGGCAAAAATTCTTATTCTTCGCCAGATATAAAAATTCATTGCCCACAAACCCAAATTGGTAGCTTTTGCTCAATAGGCAATAATGTTGTGCTTGGACATGGCAATCATCCTATTGACTATTTGTCAACATCGCCATATTTTTATTTTGATGACTTAGGATTTAAGTCTAATGACACCAACTCTCATAACGAATTTTGGAAGTTAGAGCCAATTGTTATTAAAAATGATGTATGGATTGGGGAAAGCGTTTTTATAAAAAATGGTGTGACTATTGGCAATGGTGCAGTTATTGGTGCAAAAGCCTTAGTTACAAAAGATGTTCCAGACTACGCAATTGTTACGGGTTGTCCTGCAAAGATTATGAAGTATCGCTTTGACGAACAAACAATAAAAACCCTCCTAGAACTCAAGTGGTGGGAATTAGATGACCAAATAATTAGAACTCTGCCATATGATAATGTTGAGCAAACAATCAAAAAACTCAAAGAAATAAGAGGAGCAAAGTAATGAAGAGATTAGCGATTTATTTCTTTTTTGACAAAGATGGAATTGTTGATGACTATGTGCCATATTTTTTGCAAAACCTTAACAAAAATTGTGACGAAGTATGCGTAGTAATAAACGAGCCAATAACAAAAAAAGCAAAAGACATTTTGCAAAAAAATTGCAGCAATCTCATTATTAGAAAAAACATTGGCTTTGACTCTTGGGCATATAAAGAAGCAATAGAAAACTATGGATATGAAGAAATTGCAAAGTTTGATGAGTTAATTATATGTAACTATACCTGCTTTGGCCCAATTTTTGGCTTTGAAGAAATGTTTGAGAAAATGGCACAAAAGACTTGTGACTTATGGGGCGTTTATAAACATCCTAAACATATTACCAAATATGCTAACAAAAATGTGGTTGAACATATTCAGTCAAACTTTATTGCTTTTAGAAAAAATATTCTAAAATCTCCATTGTTTAAAAAATATTGGAGCGAGCTAAAACCTGTTACAAATTATCATGAAGCAGTTGCTCACCATGAGCTTATTTGCTCAAAATATTTTGAGGACTTGGGCTTTGTGTCTGACACTTATTTAGATAAGCAAAAGTATTTTAACCTAACTAGTGGCAATGCCTCAATTCTAAGTGCAGATATTCAAATTATGGAAGATAGATGCCCCTTGCTTAAAAGAAAATGCTTTTATTATGGGGATAGAGGATTTTTGTATAATACAAGCAATTATAACAATTTAGACATTATAAAATTTATAAGAAAAAACAGCCTATATCCTGTTAATTATATTTTTGACAATATTACTAGAGAAATACCAATAGATAATCTGCCTACAAAAATAAGCAAAAACTATGATTATTACAAATACTTGCTCCTAAACTTTTTGTTTTTGGGACTTAGAAAAAGATTCAAAAACAGGCTACAAGATCAAAAAAAGATTATAAAAGCAAACGTTACAAAAGATAACTTTATAAATGCATTTAAGGATTAAACAAATGAGCTTTGCAGAAAAAATCGTTGGAGAAAGAATATTGCTACAAAGACCTCAAGCAACCGTTGATTTTGCAAAAAAGCTTTTTAAGAGTGTAGACAGGTCTCGCGTGCATCTGCTTCCTTGGCTAGATTGGGTAATCAAAAATAATACAGCAGATGACTCTTTGGAGTTTTTGACCAAAGTTGATAAAAACTGGGAAGATAAAACAGAGTTTACTTATGTTATTTTTAAGGACAATGAGTTTGTTGGCATTATTTCTATTATTCATATTGCGTATGAGCACAAAAGGGCAGAAATTGGCTACTGGATAGATGTGAATTATGCTGGC
>CAYJKS010000044.1:0-8024 GCA_964370705.1 uncultured Azospirillaceae bacterium | reverse complement strand
TTAATCCCCTCATAATTACCAATACCGCCTACATCGCAGGACTCGCCACTAGGGAGGAAGCAAACTGAGGCCTTACTATTGCTATATACGCCACAACAGACGCATACTAGCAATATAAACAACCATTTATTTAGCGAACTCATCATTTTTCTCCTAAAAAATCACTTATATTAAAATCCGAGTCGCTGTAACAAAAAACATAGCAACCCCCAAACACCAAAGAGAATCGTCCCTTATATAGCAAAGCACAAAGCACGATAGTCTTCTACAGAATATAGTTTATCATAGAGTTTTTTATATATCAATAAAAAAACAAAAAACAAACCTGTATCAAACACTAGCATTTCTGCCAAAAATCACAAAAAATGCAACAATTTAACAATTTTGAAACAATTGTCAAATTTCTACATACTCCACACCAGCTTCATTAAACATTTGAATAGAATAAATCAACTTATCTCTCCAAGTTCCCTGTGGAGTATTTTCATCAATAATCACCTTACAGGTAACAACCTTTTTTATTCCTGATTGAATAATCGCTCTAGCACAATCTGGGCAAGGTGTTTGCGTCACATAAATAACGCATCCCCTCAAACTAGCACCAATTAAACTTGCGTTATAAATAGCATTACGCTCTGCATGTTCAAAAAAGTCGTATTTTGTTGGTCGCTCAGATCTTTCTGCAACACTATCGTCAACACCTCTAACTAAGCCATTATACCCTGTTGATCTAATTTCTTTGTCTGGACCTACCACTATTGCGCCGATTTTTGTACTTGTATCTTTTGACCAAGTAGAAATCAAATTAGCGACTTCCATAAATCTCTCATCCCATTTTTTAGAAAACATATCTCTCTCCAATACTAATTTTGCTACCAATATTCTACAAATATCACCAAGAATGTAAATATTTTTTTAAAATATGTTACTAGACTTGACATTTAACACAAAATAAACCAAATTAGAGGGCAGTTTTTATAATTTTAATTAGGAGAAAAAAATGAGTGTTATCGTTGATATTCACGCTCGCGAGATTTTAGATTCTCGTGGTAACCCAACTATTGAAGCAGATGTTGTTTTGCAATCTGGTGCTTTTGGTCGTGCAGCTGTTCCTAGTGGTGCATCTACTGGAGCACACGAGGCTGTTGAGCTACGTGATGGCGACAAAAAACGCTATGGCGGAAAAGGCGTATTAAAAGCAGTAGAAAACGTAAACGACAAAATCTACGACACATTAGCTGGACTAGACGCAGAAGATCAAATCCAAATCGATCAAGCAATGATTGACCTTGACGGCACAGAAAACAAAGCAAAATTAGGTGCAAATGCTATTTTGGCTGTATCTATGGCTGTTGCAAAAGCTCAAGCAGAAGAAGCAAACCTCCCACTTTATCGCTATTTGGGTGGAACAATGGCTCGCACTCTGCCTGTTCCTATGATGAATATTATCAATGGTGGACAACACGCTGACAACCCAATTGATATTCAAGAATTTATGATTATGCCAGTTGGTGCCGATTCTATTAAAGACGCAATCCGTTGGGGTGCAGAAATCTTCCACACTCTAAAGAAAAACCTAAAAGATGCTGGTCACAACACAAACGTTGGTGACGAAGGTGGTTTTGCTCCAAATCTTGGCTCTGCTGACGAAGCTTTATCTTTTATTGTAAAATCAATCAAAGACGCTGGTTATGAGCCAGGAACAGACGTAGTTCTTGCACTAGATGCTGCTTCTTCAGAATTCTACAAAAATGGCAAATACGAAATGACTGGCGAAGGCAAATCATATACAAATGCACAAATGGTAGAATTCTACAAAGAACTATGCGACAAATACCCAATCTTTTCTATTGAAGATGGTATGAGCGAAGATGACTGGGAAGGTTGGAAGCTTCTAACTCAAGCTCTAGGCGACAAAGTTCAACTTGTTGGTGATGATTTGTTTGTAACAAACCCCAAAAGATTGGCAACAGGTATTGAGCAAGATATTGCTAACTCTATTTTAGTAAAAGTTAACCAAATCGGCACTTTGAGCGAGACTCTAAAGGCTGTTGATATGGCTCAACGCAACAAATATACTGCTGTATTATCTCACCGCTCTGGCGAAACAGAAGATTCTACAATTGCAGATATTGCTGTTGCAACAAACTGTGGTCAAATCAAAACAGGTTCTGCATCTAGAACAGACCGTATGGCAAAATACAACCAACTAATTCGTATTGAAGAAGAATTAGGCGATGTTGCTCTTTATGCAGGCAAAAGCATTTTGAAAAAATAATTATTTTCAAAAAAAGCTAATAAAAAACACTCAATCTTACTGATTGAGTGTTTTTTTGTTTCTTTAAGATGAGGCACTAATAAAGCACCTCAATAATGTCTTTGGCACAAGGAGCCTTATACCCCTTTGGCAAAAACAGATAACGCGCTTTGGCAATAACTGTTTTGTGCGCTAGACAAGACCGTCCTGTGTCCATATCCATAATGTCCGAAAAATGAGGGTTACCCTCATCTGAACGATATAAACCACTAACCAGTAGAGGAGTAAGAGCATCAATTTTTGCCAACAAAACATCGATTTCTCGTCGATATTTTTGAATTAACCTTAATTCTAAGATTTTGGGTAATCGCATGTCATGAACAAACTCTTCACAATTGCAGAATGCCCTCAAAAAACTAAGGTCTCCCTTTCTTTCTTTGACCCCAACATAAAGAATCAGAGTCTCATTGATTTTTACCTCTACCGCCAAAATTTCTTTTGTGTCCTCCCAAGTATCTGATACTTGTCCATTAGAAAGAAGGACTCTAAAATTATTTGTCATAATATCTATATATTTAGTTATAAAAATTTAATTTATGAATATATCTTATTTAGTTTTGACAAAAAGTCAATATTTTTATACAAAATCTTTAGATAGCACAAAAGAGTAGTTTTAACTTATGTTAAAACTACTCTCTTTCTTTTAGATTTTACCTTGTGTAAATGATTGCACGAGAAGGCAACTTGGTAGAAGACTCAATGTCATAAGTCTTAACCCTCAAGTTGACATCAATTGCGGCAGCATCTTGTCCAACAAGAACTGCTGTCCACAATGTCTCAGGCAAAAGCTCAACTTCAATTCCTTGTGCAACAACCTCTTTTAGCAACGAGTTTATAATCTCTCGATTCGCCAAAAGACGCATTGCCTCAGATTTGGAAGGCAAAGAAGTCACAAAGAAGTGGTTCTCCCCCAAGAACGATAGCTCTCTATCTGCCCAATACTCAACAGCTTCCCAGTTAGTCTGTGGCAAGTTCTTTAACCCAAAACAAACTCTTGCGCCATTTGCGTCATAAAATCTAATTCCAACAACGGGGTTCTTTGCCTCGTTTTGAAAATCTTCAACTGCACATTCTGTGCCGTTTTTTCTTAATAATTTTAAATTTTCCATAGTAATAAATTTAGTTCTCCTACCTTATAATAAAAACTATACAAGAAATCAACGTTTTTTATGCTTTTTCCATAAAAAAGACTTAACAATAACAAAGAAAAGAAATTGTCACTCTCGTGTTTGGCACAAGGGTCCACATACAAGCACCCCACGCTAGCAACTAGATTTTATTATAAAACCAAAATACACAAAAACATATCAATCAACATCATGAGCTCGCATGCTATAAAGCCATAAACAAAAACTCCGCCAGTTAAACTGGTGGAGCTTTTATAATTTTTAGTACAAAATTAATGGCTTGTAACGATTTTTTCTCTAATTCCCAAAAAAATCATCATCAAAAGATTTAGCACAAACATGCCCGACAAAACAGGGGCAGCATGCTGCGTTACAAGAGTCACAATAGCCTTTGTTTGGTGCCAACCGATATATTCGGCAACACTGCTAATTTCTACTGAAAGAGCAATATAGCCAACAATACCAAAAGCTAAACATGTTGTTCTTTGAGCCCATTTCTCAAAAACACGCTCCTCTTTACGCTGAACTCTAAAAAGAGCTAAACTTGTTCCAATCATGCCAACAACCATTGTCAGAATTGCCATCCCAAGAAGGAGCTGAAACCATAAGGTAGACTCAAAAACTGGCTCAATTACAATAACAATTGCTAATGCAAACAAACATAAAATACCAATTAAGGTAAATTTCGATAAAACTTTCATAAGTAAAGTTTTTTGTCAAAAAAAGCATTTTTGTTATTATGCATTTGCTGTTTTATCATAAAAATATGCATTGAGGAAAGGCGTTCACATATAAATGTGAACGCCTTTTTATTAAGTATTCTTCTATATCAAACTGAGCTCTTCTGCTTGCCTGATAATTTCTGGAATAATATCTTTATAAGAAGTTATTATTCGAACACCTTCTGGAAAGAGGCTTTTAGGACGATTTTCAAAATCTACTGCCACAAAAATTGTGTTAGTATATTTCATCGTCTCTTTATACTCTGACATAGCATCACCTATTGCCAAAATAATTTGCCCTTCTTTTATAACATTTTTTATGTTTTGTTCTTTAGTCTCGGGAGCCCCAAGAACTCCTTTGAACAAATTACATATTTTTTTTATTTCCAGAGATTGGGTCACTATTGGAACCTCCATCCCTGTTAATATATATTGGTCCACACCCATATTATTCAAAAGTGTGTAGAACTCGTTAGCCCCCTCATACATTGGCTTTGCCAAGTAAAGCGGTTTAATGAACTCATTGAGTTCATCAGAAAGAACTTGCCCTTTTTCAAGAGATATATTCTGAAAATGAAGTTCTTTTGCGATTGCAACAAAAATTTCAGCCATAGGTCGACCGTGAAGCCCTCTATGAATTTCGTTATAATTGCAATCATTTATTTGACCACCCCAATATTTACGACAAAAAGAGCCTAAAAGTTCGTCTTTTACACCGTTAGTGTCACAAATACTACCATCATGATCAAATAGTCCAACTATGTTATTCTGTTGGAAAAGTTTTTTAAATCTATCCATAATTATATTTTATATTATATACAAAATACCACAAAAAATAAAAACAAGCAAACAATTTATATATTTTATATTATAGTTATGCCAAAATATCAGTATAATTACACAAAAAAAGAGAGCAGAAATTCTGCTCTCTTTTTAATAAATCATAAACTAATAAAAAACAGATTAGCCCATTTTTTTAGAAGTAGATGTTGTTACTTTTTCTGCCTTAGAAGATACTTTTGCAGATTTTGTTGTAGATTTTTTTGCAACTTTTACTTCTGCTTTTTTAGGCTCAGCTTTTTTAACTTCTGCAACTTCACCTTTTTCTTGAGCTTCTGCCATTGCTCTTTCTAAAGCTACTCTTTCAATATCTTTAGCACCTTTTGCATTAACATCTCTGTCTACCAACTCAATAATTGCCATAGGAGCAGCATCACCGTATCTAATACCAGCTTTTAATACTCTAGTATATCCACCTTCACGGGCTTTATAACGTTCTGCTAATGTAGAGAACAACTTAGCAACAACTTCTTTATCACGCAAAAATGCCAAAGCACGTCTACGACTAGCCAAGTCACCTTTTTTTGCAAAAGTAATCATCTTGTCAGCAAAAGTTCTTAATTCTTTTGCACGAGGAAGAGTAATTTTGATTTGCTCATGTGTTAACAAAGACATTGTCAAGTTAGCAAATAATGCTCTTCTTTGACTTGTTGTCATACTAAATTTTCTATGTTTCATTCCATGTCTCATGACATTTTCCTTTCTATAAATATATTTTGCATCGCAAAATCGATAAAACAAGCTAATACCACTCATCATGAATATTAGCAAACCTACACCCCATCAAAACGACAGGCAAATTAGGTTAATAAAATACTGAGCCTTAGCTTTTAAGGAGCTTTGGCTCAGCAAATTTTTTGATTAGTTATAACGACTAAAAACTCTCGTCACAACGTTTAATCAATTCTTCTATATTCTCTGGAGGCCAACCAATTGTTTCCATTCCAAGATGAATACCCATTTTTGTAAGAACTTCTTTAATTTCATTCAAAGATTTTCTACCAAAATTTGGAGTTCTAAGCATTTCTGCTTCTGTTTTTTGAACCAAATCGCCAATATAAACAATATTATCATTTTTCAAGCAATTTGCAGAACGAACAGAAAGTTCTAATTCTTCTACTTTTTTGAGCAGATTTTTGTTAAATGGTAGCTCTTCTTCTTCCACAACAACTTCTGCTTCTGGCTCATCAAAATTGATAAATGGTTTTAGTTGATCTTGTAAGATACGAGCAGAAAAAGCTACTGCATCTTCAGGAGTAACAACACCATTTGTTTCTACTGTAAGAGTTAGTTTGTCATAGTCTGTAACTTGACCAACACGAGTATTGTCTACTCTGTAAGAAACTCTTTTTACAGGAGAATAAATAGCATCAACTGGAATAAGTCCAATTGGAGCATCTAAAGGTTTATTTTGACTTGCTGGAACGTAACCTTTTCCTGTGTTAACAGTTAGTTCCATATCAATTTTTGCACCAGCGTCTAGTGTACAAATCACATGATTTGGGTTTTTTACTTCAACATCATGTCCAGTTTCTATCATATCTGCGGTAACAACAACAGGACCTTGTGCTTTTAGATACATAGTTTTTTGCCCCTCAGAATGAGTAGCAATTGCCAAACCTTTAACATTTAGTACAATATCTGTTACATCTTCTCTAACGCCATCAACAACAGAAAACTCGTGCAAAACGCCATCAATCTTAATAGCGGTAACAGCACCGCCTTGCAAAGAAGAAAGTAAGGTTCTTCTTAAAGCATTACCTAGAGTAAGCCCAAAACCTCTCTCTAAAGGTTCTACTACTATTTTAGCTTTAACTCCGCTTTCGCTAGGGGCTATTTCTAAATTAGTTGGTTTAATAAGTTCTTGCCAATTTTTTTGAATCACTTTGGATATCCCTTTCTACCAAATATGCATATTTACAAAACCATTGAGGCTAACTACAAAATTAGCCTCAAACTAATAACTACAAATTAAACGCGGCGGCGTTTACGCATTCTACAACCATTGTGTGGAATCGGAGTCACATCACGAATTGTTGTGATTGTAAATCCAATAACTTGCAATGCTCTAACTGCAGATTCTCTACCAGAACCTGGACCTTTTACTTCAACTTCTAGAGTTGTCATACCATCTTCCATAGCTTTTTTGCCAGCTACTTCTGCAGCAATTTGCGCAGCATAAGGAGTAGATTTACGAGAACCTTTGAATCCTTGTGCTCCAGCTGTTGACCATGCAACAGCATTACCTTGAGCGTCTGTAATTGTAACTCTTGTATTGTTAAAAGTAGAGTTTATATGTGCTACACCCGCAGTAATATTTTTCTTTTCTCTTTTTTTTGTTTGAGTTGCTTTTGCCATTTTTAGAACCTACCTTTATTTCTTCTTGTTAGCAACCGTTTTACGTTTGCCTTTACGTGTTCTAGCATTAGTTTTTGTGCTTTGTCCACGAACAGGTAAACCTTTACGATGTCTTAAACCTCTATAACATCCAAGATCCATTAATCTTTTAATGTTAATACCTACTTCACGACGTAGTTCACCCTCAACTACGTGTTCACGATCAATCACTTCACGTACTTTTGCAACATCTTCTTCAGACATTTCAACAACACGTTGACTTGGATTGATTCCTGATTTTGCACAAATATCTTGGGCAGTTTTTCTACCGATACCAAAAATGTAAGTCAATGCTATTTCAATTTTCTTGGCAGTCGGAATATTTACACCAGCTATACGAGCCAAATTTCATCTCCATTTATATTTTATATTAAACTTAAAAAGTTGATCACCACTTTTCAAAATTAAGCGGATTATATGCTAATATTTCATAGTGTCAACTATTACTTTAAGCATTTATTAAAAAAATTGTTTTTTAATAATGCTTTACTCATCTATCATAGCATAAATTTTGTTGGCTGTCCTATCAACATCGCCATCTCCTTCTATGCTACACAACAACCCTTCATTTTTGTAATACAAAATTGTAGGGTATGTAAACTCTTTATATTTTACTAGTCG
>CAYJKS010000043.1:0-8049 GCA_964370705.1 uncultured Azospirillaceae bacterium | reverse complement strand
AGTATTCCTGCAACCCAAAGCAAAAACTCTCCAACAACGCCCACCGCAAAACCAATAAAGCACAATTTTTGTAGCAATATCATAGAAAGAGCTGTCATCTGAAAACCTGTTTTCCATTTTGCCAAAGGTGTTACAGGCATTCCAACCTTAAACTCTGACAAAAACTCTCTTAGACCAGAAACCAAAACCTCACGGCACATAATCACAATCACAGGAATATAAGAAATTGGCTCAACCATTCCATTTGCAACAATAATTAGCAAAGCAGATATAACTAGCAATTTATCTGCAATTGGATCTAGCAGTCTGCCCAAAATAGAATTTTGATTTCTTACTCTAGCGTAATACCCGTCTAAATAATCGGTGATTGATGCAACCACAAACAGCACACCCGCAAGAACTGACCAAAAAACAGAATTTGGCATATAAACAGAAAGAAAGATTATAGGAATTACAACAATTCTAGAAATTGTTAGAATATTAGGAAGATTATACATATTTAGGCACCCCATTATATAGATTAAAAATTAATTATTCTCATATTATTGCAAAAAATTTATTTATGGAAGTAATTAAATATCTTTTCCGCCGTTTTTTTACTTATTCCTGCAACTTTTTCAATATCTTTTAGATTTGCCTGAGATACTAGCTCAGCAGAACCAAAATAATTAAGCAGATTTTTCTTCCTTGCTGCTCCGATTCCTTCAACCTCGTCAAGCCTAGATTTATATATAGATTTTACTCTTTTTTTACGATGCGTGCCAATTGCAAAGCGATGAGCCTCATCTCGCAAATTTTGCATATAAAATGCAAGCGGCGACGCAAATGGTAAAGAAAAACTTTCTTTGTCTTTTTGGTGATAAATCTCTTTACCAGCGTTTCTATCCACACCTTTAGACATTGCGATTATGGCAATATCGCTCAAATCATAATCACTCAAAGCCCTATAAACTGCCTCAAGTTGCCCCACTCCACCATCAATCAAAATCACATCTGGCTTATTTTGCGTAGTTAGTTTTGCAAAACGTCTGCCTAACACTTCTTTCATCATTGCAAAGTCATCATTGGTAATCTCTTTATTTTTGATGTCAAAAATTCTATAAGATTTTTTATCAAAACCATCAGCTGTTGCTACTATCATTGCCCCAACAGCAAAGCTCCCCTGAATATGGGAGTTATCATAAACCTCAATTCTTTGTGGCACGCTAGGCAAACTAAAAACATTTGCCATTTCTAACAAATTATTATTTATAGAAGTATCTAAAGCAATTTTGCGCTCTAATGCCTCTTTTGCATTATTTTTTACATTGCTTAATATTTTTGCCTTATTGCCTTTTTTATAATTATTTATCTTAACTCTCAAAGCATTTTGCAAAAACTCTTTATTTTCTATTTCTTCATCTATCACAATTTCTTGCGCAGGAGCATGGGTAGCATAAAAACTCCCCAAAAAAGCCTCCAAAACTTCAGCACTCATTGCGTCTTTTGCTTGCTTCGGAAAAAAAGAAACATTGCCACAATTTTGCCCAGCCCTAATAAAAGAGACCTGTATCACACTATAACCATGACAACTATACAAGGCCACAAAATCTGCAGATTTTATATTAGAATACTCAACATTGTTTCCTTGCTGAATATTAGTCAAGGCCTTAATCCTATCTCGATAAACCATTGCCTCTTCAAAATTTTGGCTCAAGCTGGCTGATGCCATTTTTATTGACATTTCTTCTTGAATTTGGGTGGTTTTGCCTTCCAAAAATTCAATCGCATCAAAAACCAACTTCGCATAATCTTCTTTTGAAATCTTGTCAACACAAGGGGCAGAACATCTTTTTATCTGATACATTAAGCAAGGTCTTTGCCTATTGCAAAAAACACTATCGCTACAACTTCTAAGCAAAAAAGCTTTTTGCATCAAGTCCAATACACTATTGACTGATGCCACACTAGCAAAAGGACCAAAATATTTGTATCCTGTTTTTTTTACTCCGCGAGATTTTCTAAGCATTGGATAATCTGACTTAACATCTATTGCCAAATGCGGAAAAGTCTTGTCATCTTTTAGCAAAATATTATATTTAGGCTCTAGTTTTTTTATTAGCTCATTTTCTAAAAGCAGTGCCTTATTCTCATTCTCTGCCAAAATAAATTCCATACGTTTCGTCTCAGAAACCATACGTTGCAATCTATATGGAAGCTTTTCTATCAAAGAATAAGCAACTATTCTTTTTTTGATACTTTTGGCTTTGCCAATATACAAAACCTTATCATCATTGCCCAACATCATATATACGCCTGCAGATGTTGGAGCAATTTTAATATTCTTTTTTACAATCTCAAGCCCATGCTTAATGTCAACCAAGTAGTTTCTCCAAACTACAAGAACACGCTAAAAAGCACAACCGAACAAGCACTAGCAACAACAAGCTTCAAAAAGTTTAACACTCCTCTAAGTGCAGTCTCATTCCAGTCAATATCTTGTCCTCTTGGCATTAAGGCTCGATTAAACAAACCCGTATATGCCAATGCTATTGCCATTGCATAAGCATAATGTCTAGGCTGAGTAAAAAAACCAACATATTGCTGCGGAGAAATGTTTGCAACAATAAAATAACCAACCGCAATTCCGAGCAAAACCATTGGACGAACCAAAATTCCGCTCATAAACAACACTCTTAACGACTTAAACATATTTTTCTCCTATTCAAAACGCTTCATTTCTTTTAACAAGTTATTACTAACTTTTTTTACCAGCCCTTCAGATGAGCCACAAGCCCAAACCCTGATTACAGGCTCAGTTCCTGATGGGTGTAACACAACTCTTCCCTTGCCAGCAATTTTTTCCTTTTGCTCACTGAGCAGTTTTTGCACTTTATCATCTGCCATAATCTCTTTTAGCACATCCTTGCTTGGCACTCTCAAGGATGTAAAAGCACAATAATCCATCTTAAATAACGGAAAGATTTCACTCATTTTTTTCTTTTGCTTCAAAAAGCCCATACAGATAATTAAGGCAGTAACCAAAGCATCGCCACTTCTTCCATAATCAAGAGCAACAATATGACCAGACTCTTCTCCGCCAATGCTACATTCTTCTTGCCTCATTTTTTCTACAACAGCTCTTTCTCCAACTTTGGTGCTAAAATAATCCATACCCAAAGAAGCCACATATCTTTCTAGGGCTGTATTTGCAAGAACCGTAGAAACCACAGCATTACCATTGTATTTGCCTTCTCGCATAAGGGTTATGGTCAAATACGCCATTATCTGCTCACTTGGAATTTTTTGCCCCTTATCATCACAAACAATAATTCTGTCACCGTCACCGTCAACAGCAATTCCAAGATGAGCTTTAGATTCTTTTACAGTATCCAACATTGTTTGTGGATGCTGAGAACCACAATCTTTATTGATATTATATCCATTAGGCTCATCTCCAAGCGTAATCACCCCTGCTCCATAATGCTTAAAAACATAAGGCATAATACTAGAATAAACCCCATTAGCACAATCAATAACCACACGCAATCCTTCTAGTGGAGCAGGATTGTCTGTAATTTGTTTAACTTTTTCCAAATACATTACAATTGCGTCTTTATGCTCAGTTTTGGCACCAAATCTGTCTGGCGATAATTCAAAGTCACCATCTTCGATTGCTTCTTCTAGTATCAAAGTATCTGCATCTGCAAATTTGTAGCCTTCTGAATTAATCAACTTTATGCCATTATCTTGATAAGGGTTATGCGAAGCCGTAATCATAACAGACATATCTACTCCCAAATCTGGCGTAATTGCAGATAAGGCTGGTGTTGGCAAAATTCCTAGCAACACGACATCAACCCCAGCTGCCATAAACCCAGCAGCAACTGCTGTTTCTATCATTTCTCCAGATATTCTAGTATCACGCGCTATTGCTACTTTTTTATACTTATTACAAAACTTAGTCCCTGCCGCAGTTCCTAACTTTGTTACAAATTCAGCAGTCATTGGGTAGCTATTAGCAACACCTCTAACACCGTCCGTTCCAAATAATTTATTAGCCATTTTATCTCCTTATCAAATTCTACAAAATTTTGTCCAATATCATTGACTATTATTGCTACTTATATTATAATAAAACTCTACAAAGTAAAACAAAAAATAAAAGAAACTGTCATGGAAGCACAAGAATATCTATTAAATCACAAAAATGATGGCACTAGAATATCTAGCATCATCAGATATGGACGCATTGACTTGTTACAACAAGAGCTTCCAACTGCCGAAGATTTGGTCAAAAAAGTAGAAGATTGCAAAAGTTATAGCTTTGACATTATGGAACAAATTGCCCTAAATGGCGACACTCAAACCTTAATAAAAATTTTGGATACGTATTTTAGAGAAAATACTGCTCAAAACCAAGATCTTAAACAACGCTTTTTGTTAAGCAAGCAATATAACGGGCGCTCCAAAGATTATCATTACTTTTCTAGCTTTTTATCTCCTCAAGAAAAACTCATCGCTGCTCAAGAGCTAGAACTTAGCAACACTAGCATTGAGCCTGACAATCGCTCAGAACTAGATAAAAAAAAGAGCGAGCTTTATAAACTTATTAGAGATGAGTATCAAAGTGCAACAATCCTACAAAAAGTAGAAGAGCCCCAGAAGACTCAAAGACTTGGAGTTGCCCCAAAAGGCACGCCTGCTAGTGAATTTATTGGATTTGTTGGCAACGCAGAAGAAGGGACAGGAGCAATTTTTAGAAATTATACTGAGACTTATCCCAATATATCTTTACACAAATACTCCAAAAATCATAATAGCCAAGAGTATAAGCAAGGACTAGGAGAAGTTATCGATTTGTCAAAAATCCCCTATAAGCCAAGAGAGCAATCCCTAAGCCAACAAGCCTTTAGAAAAATGCATTTTCCAGATTTGTATTTTGGCAACAACTATTTTTCGACCCTAAACAACATTGATAGAACTTACCAAAATATAAAAAATCACGATCCCATAGCCTCCGCCTCTATCAAAAATTTTATTGAAAACGGTGGCCATATAATTATTGAAAATACCCGAGAACCTAATCATAATGGCAATCTAAAAGAAGGCATTGACTACGGTGGTTATTCTAATGGCAAAAATATTGCCATTAGAGCCGACAACAACTATGGCTCACATCAAGCAACAACTCTTTATCATGAGCTTGCCCACAATACCGATTCTGACTTTAATAACACTGATGCCTATCAATTTGCCACTACATTGATGTCATATAAGCCTGAACATTCGCCTGCAAGAAACCACGCCATAAACAGATCTCTTACATCCTATCCCTCATCGCAACTATATTCTGAATCATTAGCACGCATTGCCGAGCAATATCCTGCATCAAATCTCAAAGATGATGCTCTTGCTGAGGCTACTTATCAACTATTCTCCCAATATGGAGAGGCTAGACTTAATGATGACAAAGGAATCCTCAACCGCATAAAGATTTCTATGCGATTAAGACTTGGCAACTACAAAAGCATGGAAGAAGTATCTAAAGCCCTAAAAATAAGAAATGCAACTCAAAATCATTATGAAGGCATTGCCGATGGCTATTATGTTAGCAAAATTGATCAACCTCCCAAAACCACAAAAGAACAAGTTTTTGAGGCAAGCAAAAAATTTGACTCATTAGCTAAGGGGCTAGTTAATGGCAGATATAAAATAGTTGGCGGACAAGACATGTCTTATACTATTGCCGAAGATACACTTATCAAGGCAATAAAAGATGAGATAAACCATATCAACAAAATAAAAAAAACTCCAAATGCTAGTAGCATAGCTTTGCATATAGACGCTCTTTCTAGAGATAATATTACCAACGATACTCCAATAGAAGCAGAATTAGCTCAAACATTTAATCGCACCAACAAAATATATACAAGCATTAGCAAAACTCGTAATATTGATGTGATTGAAAAAAGCCTCAACCAGCACACAAATGGAGCTCTTGATGCCTTAGACAACCTAAAAGAAGATGAAAAATCTGGATTCGGGCTAGACAGGAGCCTATGCCGTGATTGTGTTAGCTCAACAACCAAAGCTTTGCTTTTTGCCAAAAGATTATCATCTCATTATTTTCCTAATGCCAATGTATCAAAAGATATTTCTGCCGAAAGAACTATCCCCTACTCAGCTTTTACGCAAAGTGGAGCTAAAGAAAGTATAAATGAAATTGAAAATTTACAAAAAAACATTGCTCTAACCAAAGATGGCAACGAAGATATTAGTCTGCCTGTCGCGATTGTAAACAATCCTTATATGGATTATAGCTCTATAATCACAACTGCAGATAAAAATTTTGCTCGTAGAGATATTGAAGAAAACATTGAGGATCTAGGACAAAGACTAAACTCTGGAGCTAATCAAAGATTTTTGCTTCAAAAAATCCGTTCTGCCCAAAATATTTACAAAGAGCTAAACCCAACAGCTACCAGATTACCTGAGGATTTGCGTTTTTCTAATCTAAAACCAGAAGATTTTGCTCAAATTGATTCTCAAACTCCATCTCCTATAATCCAAAGACTAAACAGCTATGCACAAAAATTTGAAACAAGCTACAATGCTCAACAAATCCCTAACCAAAAAGGCGCACCAAGCATAACAAGATAGCATTTTCACCTTCATTTTATGTCAAACCTTTTCATTTGTATCTATCTTTTTACATCGAATCTCTTCTATGTTTTTTCTGTTATATATGTGTAATTTTCTTCCGCCGCTCTCGTGCCTCTTTTTTCTGTCACTCTCGTGCTTGACACGGGAGTCCACCTCCAAACACCACGCATGCCAACAAATTGTCGGGTCAAGCCCGACAACAACAAAACTAAAAAAGAGCATGATAATAACTTTTGGTTGCAATTACAAAGAGTTTGCATATAATCATAAAATAAACCAAATAGGAGTTCTTGATATGAATAAATTTTTATCTCTGCTTATTGCTACTTTATTTTTATGCTCTTGTGCTAATAAAATTAAGAAAGAAGAAGAAAAATTCGTTAACCCATTATTTTATAAAACTATGTATCCCTACTCTCGCAATTCATGGGAGACCAAACTTACTCCTACAAAACAAATTAAAACTAATCCAATAGGAGAGGTATTTTCTGAAGATTGCGAATTATTAGAAAATACCCCAACATATGTAACACTAAAATGCATTCCATATTATAATACATCTACAACCAAAATTTATAAATATTCTATTTTTTCAAAAGAAAGCTATGGTTATAAAATAAGGCTTAATATGGAAGATGCATATTTTACACTATATATAGAAACTAACGAAGACTAATAATCTAATGACTTGATTTGTCTTAACAAATCTCTTACTATTTTATTTCTTTTATGTAGCCCCTTTCTGCCAACATTTTCAATAATAGATTGAAGATCTCGTTCCTCAAGAGCTATATGCAAATTTGGCCATTTATCTGGAGTTACTGCTCCTGTATTATATCTTATATCCATTAACGCAGTTTGTAACTCTAGCGGAAAATTATCAAAATTATCTATTCCATCTTGTAGCTTTTGATAATCATTTTTAACATGACTATCAAAGAGCTTATCAATATCTTTTTGAGCAAGTCTCAAAGGTGTCTTATCCTCAAAAATATCAGCATTGTAGTTATGCTCACCAGTTTTTGATAATTGCGTATAATACTTTTCTTTCTCTTCAAGAGTTGCTGTTCTATCATCAACTATCCAATCTTGAGACATAAACATATTTTTATCATTAACATTAGTTCCTGTTCCAACTGTAATGTTACCCTTATTATCAACATAAGGATATTTTATATCCTCTCCTTCTTCTGTTGCTATAAATTTTTTGATATAATTCAATTTTTCTTCCAGTGTCATCGTCTCTTGATAGTTGCCCTCATCAAAAAAGACATTATTAGGTGACTGATTTGCATCAAAAACCCCCATATTACCACTTTGCTGACCAAGTATCTGTTTATTAAAACCATTATTTGCTCCCAAGTCCATTTGGGGTTGATTGAGATTTGACTTTTGATTTACAAA
>CAYJKS010000042.1:1473-8095 GCA_964370705.1 uncultured Azospirillaceae bacterium | reverse complement strand
CAATGTTTTTTTATTGTTGGAAGTTTTTTTTTAAGCTCAAATAAAATAAATGGCAAAAATATTAAACTGGCAATAAACCACCTGCCAAAAGTCATTTCAAGAGGTGTTAATTTGCTAGAAAAAAGGTTAGAAAGTATAGAGTTAATGCTCCACATAATTGAGGTAATTATAACATATATATAGCCCATTTTTGTTCCTTTTTGCATTGCTTATTGGTTATATAAGCATAAAATTAAATAAAACTAGTGGGAATAAAAAACTTTTGACAAGTTTTTTATATATTGTATAACTTTGTCAGATATTCTTTTTTTGTTTAATTATTTAATTTAATTTCTTATGAAAAATTTTAATAAACACCTTGCAATGGTTTTAGAAGCTAAAGGTAAGGGGGTTTTTTCTGGCAGTATTAAAAACCAAGATGGTGATGTTGAATGTATTTTTGCTGCTATGAGTGTTGTTAATGGTAAAATTTTTAGCGGAGCGTTGATTACGTTCGATTCAAAAAACTCTATAGTTAGAGTAGAGAATTTTGCCAATGGAACAACAAATGGACATTATTATTTTAAGAGTGCCAGTTTAACAGTTTTTGCTAATCATAAAGATGGTGTGTTAGATGGAGATTATCGAGAAGAACGTTCTGACGGCTCTTCTTGGGCTGGACAATTTGAAGATGGCTATATTCACGGATTGTTTATTAAAACAAACGCAGATGGTAGTCAAGAAAAAACAGTTTATAGTAAAGGGGAGATTGTCTGGCAGGGCTAGATAAAAACTCTGTTATTTAAAGTCTTACATTGTTGTAAGGCTTTTTTTTTAGTTTATAGATATAGTAACACTATATTCATCTATTTGATGAATATCTACGTTGGCATTGATGCTTAATAGGTATATAAATGGAGCAAATAAAGAAGGGTTAGAAATATTTGTGTTGCCTGCCATAATTTCTTTAATGGTTTGTATTCTTGTTGCAGACAAAGGGTTTGGGCTAGTAATAGATATATTTATTTTGTCTTCTTGTTGGTTTGTTATGATTTTGCCACCTCTAATTACAATATCTGCAAGTCCCATTATGCTAAGCAAAATCTCGCGGTTTTTGGTTGAAATGCTATGGTTTGTTTCTAGCTCGATAGGATTTTTTATATTCTGGACTTTTAGGTACTCAAGCGCTGTTTGATAAACAAGATTATTGTCTTCTAAACTAGAAACAGGGGTTCCAAATACCATGCGAAAAAACTTTAGTCTAGCGTTTAGGGTTTGCGAGCTAAGTTTTAAGATAGATTTAAACTCATCTAAAAAATCATTGTCGTTATTATCTTCTTCGTCAAAAACTTCAACCCCATTTGCCAAAACACCAAGATTGCCAGCTAAGTCATGGCTAATTCTAGTAAAGATTATTTCTGATATGTTAGTTTCTGCGCTCATAAATTTGCCTTAGAAGTTGTATCTGTCTGTGTTTAAGAACTTTTGATCTTCGCGTGACATTCTAGTATAGTCAAGCTCTCTTAGCATAGGGTCTTCTAGGAGCAAAAATCCTGTAGATGCTTTTAGGTATGGCTTGTTGCCGCCAAGACCCCAAATAACTTCTTCTTTGTTATCTGGCACACCATATTTTTGGTTTATTCTACGCCAAAATTCAAAAATCTTTATATCTCTAAGATAATGGGATTTTTGGCTGCTACCTTTAATATAGCGGGGTAGGTTGCTTTGATACGTAATTTTATATACTTTGTTTTTGGTAAAATTGCTTGTATAGGCAATGCTTGCTTCTTCTTGAGTGTCGTATTTTGTATATTTTTCGCTTGCAATATAGTGATGGTTATTTTCTTTAGCAGCTTTTACAACGCAAGCATTTAGTCTTTCAAACCCAACAACGCCGTGACTTCTGCATTGTTCTTCAAATCTCCATTTAATAAAGTTTGGTATCTCAAATTTTTGTGAAGTTAGCTTAAAACCTCTTTTGGTTAGAGCTTGTGCAATTTGTTTGTTAGACATTCTTAGCATTGCACCAGATATATCAAAAACAGAGGCATTAGAGAGCTTGATGCTGTTTTTAGAAGAATCTAGCATACTTTCTAGGCTATCCATTGATGAAGATGATTTTTTGCTTCTTTGAGATCTGCCAAAATCCAAGTCATCAATGTCTGATGCAGGCGGAACAAGAGATTTGTTTGCTAGTTTTTCTACCCAAGTTCCTTGAAGAACACCTTTATCTTCTTCAAGAGTTTCTTCAGTGTCTTCTGCAACATAATCTAAGTAGTCTTCGCTTTGTTCAAGTTCTTCTACAAAGTCGCTATTATCTTCAAATTGAGATACGTCTTGAGACACATCTTCTTGGAGGTTGTTTTCTGCCTTTATAATGTCTGTAAGAGATTCACTTGTGTCTAGTTTTTCTTCTGCATCTTCTATTTTTTTTATAGAAAACTCTTCTTTTGCTTCTTCATATTTTGGGGTATCTGCTGGCATAACTAAAGGTATGTCAATATCTTTGTCTGCAATTTGTATTTTTGGAGCTTGTTTTTCGGTAGGGGCAAACAATGCAGAATCTAGGTCGTTGGCGTTTGCTGTTGCAGCTAAGATGTTTGCAAAAATTGTTATATATACAAAAGTTTTTATCATTCTTTTAAGTCCCATTAGCTAATTTATGCAAATATATAATGCTTTTAATAAAATAGCAATATTATTGTTAGATGTTAAGAAGTTTCTTTACTTTTTTTTAGCAAAATATTATAGATAGTTAAAATAACTACAAAAAAGAGATAAAAATGACAATAAAACCAATACATATTATCGGGGCAGGGTTAGCAGGTTGTGAAGCTGCTTGGCAAATAGTTTCTAGAGGAGTTCCTGTGGTTTTGCACGAGATGAAGCCTCAAAAATATTCTCCAGCCCATAGTAATCAAGATTTTGCAGAGCTGGTTTGCTCTAATTCGTTGCGTTCGGACGATATTGAGCGTAGTGCCATTGGTGTTTTGCATCAAGAAATGCGTTTGTCGGGGTCTTTGATTATGGAGGCTGCTGACAAATGCAAAGTGCCTGCTGGTGGGGCTTTGGCTGTTGATAGAGATGGATTTGCAAGCTATATAACCCAAAAGGTAAAAAATCACCCATTGGTTGAGGTTGTTTATGAAGAAATAACAGATTTGCCAGACGAGAAGTTGGGGCAAGTTATTATTGCAACAGGGCCTCTTACAAGTGATGGCTTGGCAAATTCTATTTTGCAAAATATAGACAATCAATCTTTGTCTTTTTATGATGCTATTGCTCCTGTGATTTTTAAGGACAGTATTAATATGGATGTTGCTTGGTATCAATCTAGGTATGACAAGGGGGATGGAAAAGACTATATTAATTGCCCAATGAGCAAAGAGCAATATTATGGTTTTGTTGAGCAGTTGCTGAATGCAGAAAAGGTTTTGTTTCATGATTTTGAAAAACCAACTTATTTTGATGGTTGTTTGCCAATTGAAGTTATGGCAGAAAGGGGCAAAGATACGCTTTTGTTTGGACCAATGAAGCCAGTTGGTCTGACCAATCCTCATACAGGAGAAAAGGCCTATGCTGTAGTGCAACTAAGACAAGATAATTTTTCTGATACTTTGCGTAATATGGTTGGTTTTCAGACTAAATTAAAGTATGGTGAACAAGAAAAGATTTTTAGATCTATCCCTGGTTTAGAAAATGCAGAGTTTGCTAGATTGGGCGGGATTCATAAAAATACATTTATTAAAAGCCCGATTTTGTTAGATAGCAATCTGAGACTAAAATCTAAACCTTATATTAGATTTGCAGGACAAATTACTGGTTGTGAGGGGTATGTGGAGAGTGCTTCTATTGGTTTGTTGGCGGGGTATTTTGCTGCCGCAGAGGTTTTGGGCGTTGAGGCAATTCTTCCACCAAAAACAACAGCTTTGGGCTCTATGTTAAACCATTTGATTGACGACACCAACGTCGAAAACTATCAGCCAATGAACATAAATTTTGGTATTTTTCCAGATATTAGGGGAGAGGTTGCTCCTAATGGCAAATTTAGAAAGATTAAGGGAGCAGAAAGAAAAATGGCTTACTCAAAAAGAGCATTAGAAGACATTGTTCCTTGGTTAGAAGATTTTGCAAAAAATAAAAAATAAGTTGATTTTGAAGATTATATGTCTTAGTCTAATAAAAAATATCTTGGTGGTAAAAATGAAGAATAATTTAACAAAAATTGTTAGAAAAAAATCTGGTCGTATTATGTTTTGGGGATTTTGGTTCTTGCCCAAAGCAAAAAGAGAGGCATTATATACAATTTTTGCTTTTATGCATCATCTTGAAGATGTTACCGAAAGCGATATGGATTTAGAAGACAAAAAAGACATAATCAATTTGTGGCGAAGCGAGCTAGACAATATTTATGATAAAAAAGTGCCTGCAACAGATATTGGACGTAAAATTTATAAGAATTGTATGCGATTTAAGCTACCAAAAGAAGAATTTGAAAAACTAATAGATGCTATTTCTCAAGATGTGTTTTCTTCTTTTTGGGCTCCATCGATGCAACAATTTGATGATTATTGCAGAGGTGTTAGTGGGGTTGCAGGCAATTTGTCCTTGAGAATTTTGGGTTGTGACGACAAAGAGCTACTACAAACGCTTTCTTTTAATCTAGGAAGAGCGTTGCAAATTACAAATATTTTAAGAAATATAAAAGAAGATATTGGCAAAAACAGGCTTTATATTCCTATTGAGATTTTGCAAAAAGCTGGAATCGAGAGTTTGGATTCAAAAAGTGTTTTAGTTAATAAGAATTTGTATGTTGCTAGACAAGAACTTGCTATGATGGCTTTTAATAGTTATAAGCAAGTATATCTGGTTTTGGGAAGTTTGGATAAAGATATTGCAAAACCTCTTAAGCTAATAACAGATATTTATAAAATGTATTTTGATGTTATGGAAAAAAGAGGGTGGGAAGTTGTTTCTCCAAAACCTAGTGTTAGTAAGCTAAAAAAGATAATTTTATTAACAAAATCCTTTGTTTGTTGATTAAATAAAAAAAATGTTTGATTAGTAAAAATAGTTTTGTAATATGATTGTTGACGATATGTCGTAATTTAATTTAAGGAGATAAAATATGAAAATTTTAGCTGTTTTAGCAGTATTATTCACTGTTAGTGCTTGTGTTGGCGTTAGAGGATATGAAGGTTCTGAAAAAGTATGCTTGAACCAATCTCTATTGGGAATTTCTTTAATTGAAGTTTTGAGCCCTTGTGCTAAATAAGTTTTTCTTATTTTGATAAAAAATGATGACCTTTTTGAAGATCATCATTTTTTTTATTTTAAATCCAGCCGTTTTTGATAATATTTTTGCCAAATTTTGCTTCTAGTTCATCAATAGTGCGGCTTAGCTTGTCATCTTTATATTTTTTGCCTTCAAAGAGATTTAGTTGTGAGGCATTTGGGTAGTCAACTTCTTCTATAGTCACACCAGAACTACGGTATATTGTGTTGGGCTTATATAGTCTTTTTAATAAATTTGAGGCAATACTTGCGATTTCTTGCTCAGAATTCGTGGCTACAAAGAGCTTTTGTTTGGCAATATGTGAAGTAAAATCTTTTGCCTTGAGCATGATGCTAATGCTTTTGCAAAAACCGTCCCAAGTTCGTAATTTTTTGCTTGCTTGATGAGTATGATAGCTTAATGATTGTTGCAAAATCTCGATATCATTGGTGGGGTTATAAAAAGTTGAGGTGCTTTGGATTGACTTTGGAGCTTGTGGTTGATTGTTTATTTTTGAGACCTCATAGCCTAAAAGTTCGTGTTTGAGCTCTAGTCCAGATATTCCAAGTGTTTTTCTAATCCAAGTGTCATCTTTTTGAATAAAGTCTTTTATGTCAAAAACGCCTTGCACTTGTAGGCGTTTGTTGTGTTTTTTGCCTATTCCGCAAATTTTATCAATAGTTAAATTGCCAATTTTTTCTAATACCTGATTGCTTGGTATAAAAAATATTCCGCCATTTTCTTTTGCAAGATTGCTTGCTAACTTGGCAAGTGTTTTGGAGCTAGAAATGCCAATAGATACAGGAATAGAAGTTTTTGCAAGTATTGTTGAGCGAATAGCTTGTGCAATTTCTATATAATTTTTTTTATAAACCTTGTTAAGGCTGGTAAAATCTATGTATGCCTCGTCTATTGAGGTGACTTCAACATCTGGACTAAAACTTTTTATGATTGCCATAATTTGGGTAGAGATTTGTTTGTATCTGTCCATTCTGCTGGCTAAATAGATTATGTTTTTGTGTTGATGTTTTATTTTAAAATAAGGTTCACACATTTTTATGCCTATAGATTTTGCTTGTTTGGAGCGGGCAATAACAATACCTTTATCATCAAGCATACTAAGCACACAAACGGGCTTGTTTTTTATATCTGGATTATCTGCTTGCTCACAAGATGCAAAAAAAGAATCACAATCAATTAGTCCAATGGTTTTGTTCATGTTTGCCTTACTTTGTTTTTGTTTTGTTCTTTTTTTATTTTAGTTTGTTTTTTTTATTATTCAAGCCTTATTTAAAAAAGATTGTGTTTGTTGGATTGATGTGGTAAAAATAGTTGTTATTAATTTAGAGGAAAAAATATGTCGGTTAT
>CAYJKS010000042.1:694-1463 GCA_964370705.1 uncultured Azospirillaceae bacterium | reverse complement strand
AAGAGTTTGTAAAAGAAAAAAAATATGAGCCTTATGCTTCAGACAAGTATCCTAACAAAAAACTTGCTGTTTTATCTTGTATGGACACTAGATTAACAGAGCTTTTGCCAGTTGCCTTAAATATTAAAAATGGCGATGTTAAGATTATAAAAAATGCGGGCGCTATGGTTTCTCACCCGTTTGGTAGTGTGATGCGTAGTTTGCTTGTTTGTGTTTATGAACTTGGGGTAGAAGAGATTATGGTTGTGGGGCATAATAATTGCGGTATGCAAGATCTAGATTCTGCAAAAATGATAGAAAAAATGAAGCAAAGAGGTGTGCCTACTCATGATATTGAGATGATAAACTATTGTGGTATTGATCTTTCTAAGTGGTTAGAAGGTTTTGATGATGTTAATAATTCTGTTGTATCTGTTGTTGATATTATCAAAAAACATCCACTAATGCCAAAAGATATTAATATTCATGGTTTTGTTATGGATATAGAAACTGGAGAACTAACTAGTTTGGTGTAGCTTTGCTTGATAAAGGAGAGAATGATATGGCTAAATATAATGCTCTTAATAATATTTGGGGAAGTAATAACGTTGTAACAGTTGTTGAAAATGGAATTGAAAGAGCTCTTGATGCTGAGGGCATAAATGGGCTAAAAATTTCTATAAATGGCAATAATAATAGAATTAGAATAGGGCTTCCATTGCATTTTAATGATTGTAGGCTTGTTGTTGTTGGTGATAATAATAGTTTTTCTATTCAAAAATCAAAAACA
>CAYJKS010000042.1:0-666 GCA_964370705.1 uncultured Azospirillaceae bacterium | reverse complement strand
TTGGTAATAATTGCTCGATTTCTACAGAATGCATAATTCGTTGCGGAGATGGAAATACGATTATTGATGATTATACAGGAGAGGCGTTGAATATGCCTAGAGATGTGATTATTGGTAATAATGTTTGGCTAGGAACAAGGGTTATGATTTTGAAGGGTAGCCACGTTCCAGATAATACTATTGTTGGGGCTATGTCTTTGATTAACTCAACTTTTGATGAGACCAATACGCTAATAGCTGGAGTGCCTGCAAAGGTAATAAAAAGAGGTGTGAGCTGGGAAAAAAAGCCTTGGTGTTTGTATGAGAACAAAAGGGCAGAAATTGAATATGATGAATAATAATTGTTAAGTTTAGGAGAAGTTTATGCGTTTGGGAAGTTTGTTGATGTTGGGTGTTGTGGCTTATTCTTTGCCATTGTCGGCAGCAGAAAAAGTTGTTGATAAAAGCACCAACCTAGAAATTAGTATATATAATCAAAATCTTGCACTGGTTAAAGATAGTCGAAATGTTGCAGTTGATAAAGGAATAAATGATATTGCTTTTGAAGGTGTGGCAGAAAACATAAAACCAGAAACTGCTGTTTTGACAGTTGAGGGTGCAAAGGTTTTGGAGCAAAATTATGATTATGATGTTTTGAGCTATGCAAATATGATTGATAGCTCTGTA
>CAYJKS010000041.1:0-8152 GCA_964370705.1 uncultured Azospirillaceae bacterium | reverse complement strand
TGAAATGCGTTATAGTCCAATCAAACACCCATGTCAATAAAAAAATCAAAAAAAATCAAAAAAAATATAAAATTTTTATTTTATTCAAAAAGTTCAACAAGATAGCTTTTGAAACAAAAACTTAACTATTATTCTTTATATATATGTTGTAGTATATATATATTGAATATGGGGCAAAAAAAATGAAAAGAAACTTCTTTACATTTGGCGGGTTGCAACTATGGGGCGACGTCTTCTTACATGGCAATTGGAGAATACAGTTTAATACCATAACTCACAAATACCGCCTATTAGACAACTACAACATTAGAAGACATGAAGGAAACTTTGATTCGTGTATAAAAGCCTTTGTTCGTTGCAAGGATATTTATAAAATACCAAAAAGCAAGCCCCACCTTGTGGTTATGATACATGGACTTGCAGGAACTAGCCTAAAGTTTAGCAAGTTAAGAACCTTTTTTAGCAAGCACAAAATACATTCTGAAGTTGTTAACTACCCATCAACAAGACAAGAGCTTATTAAAAACATTAAACAAATAGAAACCGCATTAAATAGCCTCGATGATGTTAAAGAAATGTCTTTTGTTGCACATGGAGTCGGAGGGCTTATTGTGAGAGAACTGCTAAACTCTGATGCCCCTTGGCGCAAAAACATTAAAGTTAGGCGAATTGTGCAAATCAATTCTCCGAATCGTGAGAGTAGACTCTGCACCAAAGTAAGAAGCTTTTACATCGTCAAAAAAATATTTGGACCAACGCTTGAAAAGCTAGACAATCAAAATATTAATAGAATTGCTTCTTTTCCGCAAGATGTTGAATTTGGCATTTTATGCACTCATAACCCCATAATTGACGCTCTTATAAAAATTATGCCACAAAAAATACAAAAGCTTATGTTTAACAAAACAGATTCATTCTTGCTTGGTGCAAAAGACGCCCTAAACATTAGAATTTGGGGAATTAACTCATGCAACAGTTCCAAAACAGCTGTGGCTTGTTTGCAATTTTTAACAAAAGGACATTTTGGAAAATAAATATTATAAAAAAATCAAAAAACTGTAACAATTTTTTATATATTTTTGTGATATAATGAAAATAATTGTAAGTGGGAGTATTTGAGAATGAAAGCGATTCTAATTAATTTAGCCATCATCTTCCTTTTGGTGATGATGTATTATCTAAATTTTTGGTCGCTATTTAGCTTTAAAAACTCCTTATGGTTTGCTATAATATTTGTAATTATAGTATTGATAGTTGGGCTAAAAGTAATAGGAAACCCTTTTGGAGAAGGAAAAGACAATGACTAGAAGTAAGTTTGTATTAAGTGTAGTTTTAGGGCTCCTTGTTTTTGGTGGCGCTATCGTTTTTCCTTTAAATGACACGCAAGCATTTTGGGATCCTAAAACAATGGTTGATGGTGTGAAAAACTCCCTAAAATCTGATGCCGACAAAAAAGCCGAAGAGCTAGCAGAAGAAGCTAAAAATAATCCATCTTCTCCGCAAATGACAAGAGTTACGGGCAAAGATAAAATTAAAGCTGCCATACAAGATGCAGCTCCAAATACTGCCATGGGAGCAGTACTTGCTGCAACTAACCCTGTTATAAGGGCTAAAACAGCTATAGAAGCCTTATGGAATGCTACCGCAGGTGATTATTATACATATTCCACCACAGATTTTGATGGCAATGCCATACAAGTTATGGTAAATGCTGATATGCAAGCGACTTCTGGTGCAATGAAGGGCTGTATGCCAATTATGGTTAAGCTTGACCAGACAAAAAAATGCCTTTTCTGCCCACTATTTGCAATTTTGTTTAATACAGCACAAGTCATTGGCAAAGGTTCTTATGAGGTGTTAGCAACCTCTTTTGCTACATTATTAGTTATTGGTATGGCCTTGTATCTTGCTTTTGTATCACTAAAACAAGTTAGCGCTTTTACTAAACAAGATGGGCCTAAGTTCTTGACAGAAACACTAACTCAATCTTTTAAGATTTTACTCGCATATTTAATCCTCTTAAATATGCAAGAGCTTTATGACTATGTGTTATCTCCGATGCTAAAAGCGGGTATGGACTTTGGTGGCGCTTTCTTAAACAAAGCATCTAAGATTGTAACCGATGCAACCGGAAACCCAACTAGAGTAACTGACTTTAGCCTATGCATGAACAAAGAAACAATTGATGGAGTTACTTTGGCAGATGGTTTCTTTGATGAAGGTGTTTTTGCTAGTGTAGACTGCTTTATACGATCTGTTGCCCAAGAAATAGCTGTGCCACAATCTATTGGTAGCTCATTTATGTGCGTGGCACGTAATGCTGGCGCACACTGGTATGGTATGTGGGATTTGACAATGTTTGCCACAGGGTTAATTGTTTGGGTGTTTAGCTGGCTTATTTGTTTGGCATTTGCTTTTTATCTAATCGACTCAGTTGTAAGACTTTCTATTGTTGGAGCAATGATGCCATTTTTGGTTGCCTCTTGGCCATTTAAGATAACTTCTGGCTACACATCTCAAGGTTGGTCAATGTTTATGAACTCATTTTTTACCTTTGTATTTTTGGCTATGGTGGTTTCTATAAACATAGAGCTAATTGGTCAAGCAATGACTGGTGGAGAAGGCGGAATAGAGGCTGTTTATGCTCTAATGAATGAAGACAACATTAAGGGATTGCTAGATATTGTAGATATTGGCTTACTGGGCTTATTATTCTTAGTTCTATGCTGTATCTTTGGGTTTAAGCTATGTAGTGAAGCTGTTGGACTTGCTGGACAAATGTCTGGTGGAGGCGGCGGAAACAATATTGGTTCTCAAATTGGTTCTACTGCATCGGCAGTTGCTGGCTGGGGAGCAAAAAAAGCTGCAAAAGGAGCTTGGGAAGGCACAAAATATGGCGCAAAATCTCTACGCAATATAGACAAGAGCAGTTTGCTAGGTGGTGGCGAATCCTTAGATGGAGGAGCTGTTGGCAACAAAAATGATACAGGTGGACAAGGCACAGGCACCCCAACTCCTGCTGGACAAGGGGCTGGAAGCACTAGACAACCTACAAGAACCAATAATCAGGCCAACAACCAAGCTAATAATCAAAGAAGTAACGCTGGCAAAAAAGACAATAGTGACGCTCGTGCTCAAAATGTGGCAACAGCTCCACAAAGAGATGCTAATGCGTCTGGCATGCCAAGACCTCCTCTTAATAAAAATGAGGTTAAACCTGACTTCAAAAATATGTCGCTTGATACAGAAGCCCTTAAAAATCAACAAGCTGCAAATACACAAAATGCTAGTGGTCAAGGACAAGGCTCTGCTCAAGCACAACCTATTGGTAGTCCTCTAGGTCAAAAACCAAATATTGGCAACTTGCCTCCTGAGGCTCAAAACATTATCAATGATAATACAGGGCAAAAAGGTGACAATCAATCGGCTAGCAACGTTGCTAAAGGCAATGACGCAGAAAAAACCGGCGCTGATAATGCTGGAGCTGATAGAAGTGGTGCTAGAACAAGTGGCGAAGAAAACAATAGACCAGACGATAAATCTGCTAAGTATGAAAAACAACTTAGTGAAATAAATAAGGCTATTGAAGAAAATAAAGCTTTGATTGAAAAGTATAAGGCAGAGCTTGCAAATGAAGCAAAAGCTGGTGCTATCGACCCTGCAAATGCTCAGCTTTATAAACAAGCCATTACACAAAGTGATGCAAACTTAAGAAGGCTCGAAGCAATAAAAGCGTCTATGAACAGTGTGGCAGGTGCATCTGCCCAAAACATTAGCACTTATAATGCTGCAAAAGTTGAAGAATACAAAAACCAACTAAGTAATGTAGATGCCATGATAAATGAAAGCAAAGCTAACTCTAATAAACTTGCACAAGAAGAAAAAGATGTAAGCAGTAGTAATGACTCATTGAGATCAAGACTTAATAATGAAGCAAAACGTAAAGGAGAAGAAAGTTTAAGCAAGATGGAAGAGCTTAAATACGCAATTTCTGAAGAACTACGCAAACAAGAAGAGCTAAGACAGCAAAGAATAAAAACTGATGCGGCTTTTGCCAAATTGCAAAGTGATCAAGCAGAATTAGAAGCGCAAGCTCTAAGAACCAGAACAGAGACAAATTCAACCACTCCAAAAAAATAATAGCATGACTATTTGTTTTGAGGAAAACAAGAATTAAGAGGATTTAAGATGGCAAATATTAACAACATAACAAGACTGCTTAGGCTATTGGTTATTATACCTGCCCTATTGTTTCTATTTGCCTGTGCTGACGAAGAAGGTAAGGAAGGCGGGGCTCTAAAAGGAAACACCACTACCGAAGCAGAAATGACTGCCAAACACCGCGAATGTTGGCAAGCCTCCCTTGTTGGTGAAATATATGACACAACAGGCAGAATATCTATGGAAATGCACGAAAAAATCTCAGATGGTGCAATGACATTTATGATGGTTGCCTTTGCTGTTTGGTTGTCTTTTAAGATGTTAACCCATGTTAGTTCTTTTTCTGAGGAATCTCCTGCTGAAGTCTGGACGGATGTGCTAAAAAAATTCTTTATATGTTTTGTTTGTGGGCTACTTGCATCATCTTCAACTGGGACGCTGTTTTTGCTAAACTCGGTTATTTTTCCGATATACAACGCGTTTTTGGAGCTGGGGAGCGAAATTATGAATGCGGCTGTTACCGATGCAGATGGCAACCCAACATCACTGTCCTGGGCTCGAAATGACCTGCCTATTCTTGGTCAACCTAGTGGCACATTAGAAGCTGCTCATTACGACTCTGCGTGCGTTGCAGGCTCACTAGATGCAGCAACATCTACTGGGTTTCCACAATCACCAAAACAAATGATGGAGTGCCTAATATGCTCAATCAACGAGCGCCTTAACTTTGGTTACACTCTTGGTTGGAGAATCTTAATAGCTCCAGGATTTATGGCATTGCTTTGTGGCTTAATAATTATGTGTGTGTTTACATTCGTAAAATTAGGATTTGTTTTTTATGTTTTAGATAGTGTCTTTAGATTTGCGATGATGGTGCTGATTTTGCCTCTTCTAATAATGTCTTATGCATTTAAGCCTACAAAAAAATGGGCAACAACAGGGTTTTTGACGATTATAAACTCTGGTGCTTATATGATGTTTGTTGCAGTAGTTATGTTTATGTGCTTGGCAGCAACACAACAAATTCTTTTGGACAACCAAGACATTTTTGATGGAAGCGACCCAGATTTTGCTGAATTTAGCGTTCCGTTCTTAATCTTGTTATTAGTTGCATTTTTGGTGGTTAGCTCTTTGGGTGTTGCAAAAGAAATTACCGATTCACTAGTAGGCGGCAGTGGCGACAACAAAATACAAAAACGTATTGGTAAAATGGCAGCTGCTACCGGAAAATTCTTACTTGCAAAATTAACTGCAGGAATAAGCAATGTCGTATTAATGGTTTCTCCAAGAGCTAGAAGAATGAAGGCTGGATTTGACAAATACAGAGGCAAATTAGATGAGTTACAAGGCATTGACAAAGATGACAATCGATGATTGAAAGGGTAAAGAAGTGAAAAAGCTGATTAACATATGTAACAAACTAAAAGCAAGAGCTATAACCTCTTTGTTATTAGCTTGTTTTGCTTCATTTGCTTTTGCATCAAGTGCTTATGCTCAAACTATTCCCAATACAAGTACCAAAATAAGCGGACCTTCTTCTGCTTTTAGACGAGTTGCAGAAGAAGGATCTGCTGCAATAAAAAGCGAGGTTCGAATGGCCTCAAAAGTCTTAGAAAGAGCCCAAGAACAAGGTGCAATTAAAGGCTTGAAGACTATGAAAAAATATGGAATGGGCCTCATTGGAGATGGGCTTGACTTTGCCTTAGATACAGTTGATGATGCCGTGCATAGTGCTGCAGATGGTCTTGATAATCTTGTAGATAATTCTTTTACAAATTTTGAAGAGAGCCTGCCTGACGGCTTTATTAAATCTTATCTTGTTGACTACAATCCTGCTTATCAGCTTGGCAAATTCTTAATAAAAGGCTCTGTTGATATTGCAACAAAATCTGTAAAACTAGCATCAACAATAATAAATAAAGCCGGAAAATTTGTTGCTGACCTTGTCTTTGGTAATACTAACCGCAAATGCAACATGGATAGAATGGATAAAATCTATAAGAGCGGATGTTACTCTTGTATTGTAGTAAAATCTTTGATTAGCTCATTTATGAACGCTTGTTCAACTCTTTATGACTTAACAAGAGAGGCTGGTAGCAAAATTTTGGTTCTTGGAGCTATGCTTTGGGTTGCTTTTTATGTATTTTCACAAGTATCTGCGATGAAAAATGTTGAACCTGCAACAATGGTAAACGATCTATTGGTAATGTCATTTAAGATTATTGGTGCTTATGTAGTCATAAACGCAGGGATTGAGTTTTTTATTGGTTATTTTATTTCTCCACTAATGAGCTTTGGTATAGACTTTGGCTTAATGATGACACAAATAACGACTAGTGGAACAGGTGTGGATGTGATCGACACAAGCAATAATATTGCTGGACCATACCTAATGGAAGCATCTGATGTTGGAGGAGTCTTGCCCATAAACATACTTAATGGGATTATTAACTATGTTGCAGCAGTTGATTCTGTTGTATCTACTCACATGCAAATCGGACATATGCTAACTTGTCACGCAACAAATATGGGAGCGTGGAGAGCTGGGCTTGTTATTCCAAATATTTGGATTTTGCTTTGTGGAGTGGCAATCTGGTTTTGTGGATTTATGATGACTTTGGCTGTAGCCTATTACTTAATAGATATATCTTTTAAGTTAGGATTTTCTATTATAGCACTACCAATTGTTGTTGGATTGTGGCCGTTTAAGGTAACACAAGATAGACTTGGTGCAGTTGTTAAAATTATTCTAAAATCTGCTGGTATATTTATCTTTTTGGCAATGACAACGGGAATCGGACTAGCGCTTGTTGTTAACGCTCTTGACGCTCCTGTTAAAAATGAAGACACCTCTCAAGAACAAACTATAAGCTCTGAGCAGAATTTGGGCGAAGAAAAAACTGGTGCGCAAACATTATTTGATGCAATAGAAACTGGAGATACCGATTATGTTAGTGATCAATTCTCTCCTTTTGGAACAAGTTTTATTTTGCTTTTAATTGCTTATTTATATTCATTTAAGCTAATTAGCTCAACGGTTTCTGACTATGTAGACAAGTTCTTCCCAGACAATGTATTTAAGGGAGTGCCAATGCATAAAAGGTTGCAACAAGGACTTGATATGGCAAAATCTGCCGCAATGAAACCTGCCAAAGCTGCGGGCAGAATCGCCAAACATCAATCGCAAAAAGGACTACAAAATATTAGAAGCAAATTTAAGTCCAAAGATGATTCTGGTGGTGGCATAAAATCTAGAATAGATAGCTTAACCGATGGAAAAGTAGACAACAAAAAAGAAAGCAATAATAATAGCTCTAAATTAGATAGCGCTAGAGATATTACCAACATGAAGGGTAGCGACGAAGAGAAGCTAAAATCTAATAAAGAAGGCGGAAATAACAGCGGTGGCGGCGATGGAAAAGTCGGTCAAAGCGTTGAAAACTCAGGAAAAGCCATCGAAAAAGGTGGAGAAGCTACAGAAGCTGCAGGAAAAGCTGCTAAACAAGGTGGACAAGCTGTGCATAAAGCTGGAGAAGCTGCAGACAAGGCTGGCGATGGCACAATGAAGGCTGGTAAGGCACTTAGCGCAACAGGGGTTGGTGCAATAGCCGGTGTTCCTTTGGTAGCAGTTGGTGCAGCCTCTAAAGCAGCAGGAACTACTGCAAAAGTCTCTGGTAAAGTGGCAGAACAAATTGGTAAGGTTACAGAAGAGACTGGCAAGGTTATGAAAAAAACTGGTAAGGCTATGAAAAAAACCGGAAAAGCCATTAAAAAAGGCGAGAAAAACGCAGGAAAGCTCAGAAGATCTGCAATTAAGGCTTTGGGAAAAAATGGCGGCAAAGCCGGAATTAAAGGAGCTCCTGAAAGACACGACAACAACGAGGTCTTGCAAAACAAAAATAATGACGCTAGACACGACAACAATGAAGTTTTGCAAAACAAAAATAATGACGCTGGGCACGACAATAATGAAATCTTAGAAAACAAGAAT
>CAYJKS010000040.1:0-8266 GCA_964370705.1 uncultured Azospirillaceae bacterium | reverse complement strand
CAATAAAAGCTTTGTTAGAATTTTGTTTTACAAAATTCTCAGCATCTTCAACCAATTTTGGATTAGTCTGAAGATTGCTACTAAATAGCTTAAATCCATATTTTCGCATAAATATTCCTTTAATATTATTAATTTGTTTTTTGTTGAATAATTATAATTGCTCTAAATACCACTCAATTGTCTTTTTAATGCCACTAGCAAAGTTCTCATCTGCCTTCCAGCCTAGTTCACCTTCTAATTTGGTGGCATCAATAGCATATCGTTTGTCATGTCCTGGTCTATCTTTTACAAATACAACTAGGTTTTTATAGCTTTCGCCATTTGCTTGAGGGTGTTTTTCATCTAAGATTGAGCAGATAATATCTACAATTTCTAAATTGTTTTTTTCGTTTCGGCCACCAACATTGTATGTTTGACCAGATTTGCCAGTATGAAAAATAAGGTCAACAGCTTTGCAATGATCTAGCACATATAGCCAATCTCTTACGTTTTTACCATCGCCATAAATAGGGATGTTTTTGCCAGTCATGCAATTAGATATTATTTTTGGTATTAGTTTTTCTGGATGTTGTTTTGGTCCATAATTGTTAGAGCAATTAGAGATTGTTACATTCATTCCATAAGTATGATGATAAGCTCTAACTAGCATATCTGAGCTTGCTTTTGATGCAGAATACGGAGAGCTTGGATCATAAGGAGTCGTTTCTACAAAAAATCCTTCATCACCTAATGCACCATAAACCTCATCGGTAGATACGTGATGAAACCTGCAATCTTCAAACCCTGCCTTAACTTGGTGAGGTCCGTCTAACCAAGCATTTCTGGCAACATCTAAAAGTGTGAATGTGCCTAAGATATTTGTTTCTATAAACGCTTTTGGACCGCTAATAGAGTTGTCTACATGGCTTTCTGCTGCAAAATGCACAACACCTCTAATATTGTTGTTATTAAAAATATTTTCGATTAAGTTTCTGTCACAAATATCACCTTGTATGAACTCATAGTTAGGCATGCCAACACATTCTTTAACATTGTCCAAATTGCCTGCATAGGTTAGTTTGTCTAAGTTTATGATTTTGTAGTTAGGATATTTTTCTACCATATAAGGAACAAAGTTTGCTCCAATAAATCCTGCGCCACCTGTTACTAATATTGCCTTCATTTTATACCTCATCAATTTTTGTAATACATTCACTCAAAGCTTCTCGCCAATGGCGGATTTTTAGCCCAAAGTCATTTTTAATTTTTGTTTTGTTTAGAACCGAATAAAAAGGTCTAACTGCTTTTGTCGGAAAGTCTTTGCTTTCTATTGGAGTTAGTTCGCAATCAATTTTTGACATATCCATAATTGCTTTTGCAAAATCATACCAAGAGCATACGCCTTCATTAGAATAATGATAAATTTCTTTTGAGCCTTCTTTTATTTGTGGCAAAATATCAATAATCGCTTGAGCTAAGTCTCCTGCATATGTTGGTGTGCCAATTTGGTCAAAAATAATGTTTAGATTATCTTTTTGATGACCAAGTTTTTGCATTGTTTTTACAAAGTTGTTGCCAAACTCAGAATAAAGCCAAGAAGTGCGAATTATAACAGCAGTTTTTGCATTTAGCATAATTGCTTTTTCGCCTTTTTGTTTGGTTATTCCATAAACTGTTTCTGGATTAACTTCGTCTGTTTCTACATAAGGTTTGTGTCCTTTGCCACTAAAAACATAGTCTGTTGAAATATGAATTAGTGGAATACCTGTTAAGGCAAGACTTTTAGGCCCATGAACATTAATTGCTCTTGCCATAATTTTGTCGTCTTCTGCCTTGTCAACAGCTGTATAAGCTGCACAGTTGATAATAGCGTCATATTTGTCTGGAGTAACAATTTCTTTAACTTTTTCGCTATTTGTAATATCTAGTTCCATAACGTCCATGTATTCGGCTTTATCGCCAAGACGGAGTTTCAGCTCATTGCCTAGCTGTCCGGCACTTCCGATAACTAAAAACATTTTATATCCTTTAATAGTGGAGCCATTTTGTCTTTGTCAGACAAAATAGCATCATTTTTATCTATACGCCAGTTTATATTTAGATCGTTGTCACTATAAAGCAAGCTACCTTCTGCTTCTTTGTTATAAACATTGTCACATTTATAAGCAAAAACAGCTTCTTTTGAGATTACAGAAAAACCATGTCCTAATCCTCTAGGGATAAAGAGTTGTTTTTTGTTTTCTGCAGATAGCTCAACTTCTATATGTTTTCCAAAACTTGGTGAGTTTGGTCTTAAGTCAACAGCTACATCAATTACAGTTCCTTCCAAAACTCTAACTAATTTTGCTTGTGCAAATTCACCTTTTTGAAAATGTATTCCTCTAATTGTTCCATAACTAGACTTTGATTGGTTGTCTTGAATAAAGTTGCAATCAATTCCATGTTCTAGCAATTTTTGTTGATTATAGCTTTCAAAAAAATAACCTCTAGAATCTTCAAAAATTTGTGGCTCAATAATAAACACACCTTCAATTTCAGTTTTAGTAACTTTCATGATAATCCTCATATACACGTTTTAGGTAGCTTTTGTAGTCTGTTCCATCTTTTAGCTCGTCAATAATTGCCAAAAGTCCTTTATTGTCAATAAAGCCACGTCTATAAGCAATTTCTTCAATACAAGCTATTTTTAGATCTTGGCGTTTTTCTATAATCCCAATAAAGTTAGAAGCCTCAAGCAAAGATTGTGGAGTTCCTGCATCTAGCCAAGCGTTTCCTCTTCTCATAGGCACAACATTAAGTCTTCCTTCTTCCAAATATATGCGGTTTAGATCGGTGATTTCTAACTCTCCTCTAGCAGAAGGTTTGAGGTTGCGAGCTTTTTCTACCACGTCGGATTTATAAAAATATAGTCCTACAACGGCATAATTAGATTTTGGTACTTTTGGTTTTTCTTCAATAGATATTGCCTTAAAGTCTTTGTCATACTCAACCACACCAAATCTTTGAGGATCAGATACATGATACCCAAAAACAGTGCCGCCAGAGTTTTGAGCAACAGCTGACTTAAATGTTGCCAATTGTTCACCCATATAAAAGATATTGTCGCCCAAAATAAGGCAAACATCATCATTTCCAACAAAATCGGCACCAATTGTAAATGCTTGAGCAATACCTTTTGGTTCATCTTGGACTCTATATTCAATAGTCATTCCAAGTCTTTTGCCATCTCCTAGTAGTTTTTCAATATTTGGAGTGTCTTGAGGGGTAGATATAATCAAAATTTCTTTAATCCCAAACAACATTAGTGTTGATAGGGGATAATATATCATTGGTTTGTCATAAACTGGTAATAATTGCTTACTAGTTGTGTTGGTTAGAGGATATAGTCTAGAACCACTTCCTCCTGCTAAAATAATGCCTTTCATTCAAAAAATCCTATGTTTTGCCCGCATAATGCAGACTTTTGGTTAAAACTAATGATGAGATAATATCCCAAAAACAACAAAAATCAAGATTTTTGCTACATATACTAACAATAGTTTTATTTTAAGAATAATTTTATCTCTTTATGTAAGGTTTTTATCAAAAAGTCGCTATAATGCCCTAGGTTTGGCACGATTACTAGTTTGGAGTTGTCTAGAGCCTTGTGCAAAACATATGCACCTCTTAAAGGGCATAGCATATCTAGGCGGTTATGCACAATAAGAGTAGGGATGTTTTTAATCTTATCAACATTTTGCATAATTTGATTGTCTTCTAGCATAAATTTACTTTCTGCATAGTTTATATAAATTTTGGCAGCATCAATTTGTGTAGCAGAAATGCTTTGAATATTAAGACTTGGGTTCAAGCAGCCTAAAACTCTTTCGTAATTGGCATATAATGAAGTAGCTTTTACTTGTTCAATTAGGTTGTTGCTATTTATCATTTCTGCATATTGAGCGGTGACCGATTTTGCGCCTTTTACTTCATTGGTGATTTTTTCCCAAATATCTGGGTATAGCCAAGTGCTGTATTCTTCTTCCCAGTTTTTATTATTTTTATCTGCCAAAAACACCATAGACAGTATTAGCTTGTCTACTAAGTTTGGGTATTTTTGTGCAAATAACAAAGCCATAGTAGATCCCCAAGATGCTCCAGACAAAATAACTTTTTCTTTTATATCTAGATGTTTGATTAGTCTGCTTACATCATCTAGCAAGTGTTGCGTCGAGTTGTTTTTTATTTCTCCTGTGGGCATAGATTTTCCGCAACCTCTTTGGTCAAACAAGATTACTCTATATTTTTTTTTATTATATGGTTTGGCGTGCTTTATTTTGCCGCTACCTCCAGGCCCTCCATGAAAAACTATTACAGGTTTGCCGTTAGGGTTTCCTGCTTGCATATAAAATACTTGGTGTCCATTTTTTGTTGGCAAATAGCCCTCATCATAAATTTTTGGCTTGAAGAAATTAAACATTTTTTTACCTTTTTTTGTTTATATATGGGTATATAATAACAGCAAAAAAATAAATAAAAAGGAAAATTTTATGAGACTGATTGTTACACAAAACTATGAAAAATCTTCTAAATGGGCAGCACAATATGTAGCGTTTAAGCTCAAAGCCTCTAAGCCAACACCGCAAAAACCTTTTGTTTTGGCTCTTTCTGCAGGTAGTTCTCCATTAGGAATGTTTAAGATACTAATAGAAATGTATAAAAAGAAAGAGATTTCTTTTGAAAATGTTGTTGTTTTTAATAATAACGAGTATTTGGGTTTGCCTCAAAATGATGTTAACAGTTTTCATTACTATATGTGGGATAATTTATTGCAGCATATAGACATAAAACAACAAAATGTTCATCTTCTAAATGCTCAAACAAAAGATTTTGCAGCAGAGTCTGTTGCTTATGAAAAACTTATTAGAAGCTATGGTGGTATAGATTTGTTGATTGGTGGCGTTGGCGAAGATGGTCATATTGGGTTTAATGAACCTGGTTCATCTTTAACCTCTAGAACAAGGGTAAAAAGGCTAACCCCAAACACAATCAAAGCAAATGCTCGCTTTTTTGACAATAATGAAAATAAAGTGCCCAAAAATGTTATAACACTAGGGATTGGCACAATTATGGAAGCAAAAGAGGTTATTATATTAGCCAATAGTGCCAAAAAAGCACCAGCAATAAAAGAAACAATAGAGGGTAGTGTTAATCACTTATGCCCAGCAACAATGCTTCAAATGCACAAGCACGCAATTTTGATTTGTGATGAAGATGCTGTGTCTGACGTGAGCAAAAAAACTATTGATTACTTCAAAGAAATAGAAAACGATAAGTTGCCAAAATAGCTTTTAATTTTCTTTTGTAATATATTTAGGGGGGATAATTCCTCCCTTTATTATTATAAGATAGTATGGAATAACCGAGAACCTAAGCTCTAGCTTATCGTCACATTTGAGCCAATCAACCTCATAAGAGCCAATTTTATCTATTGAATCTAGTTTTTGCAAAACCTCATCAGTGCCATAAGTAATGTCTTTTTTATCTAGAATTTGCATTGCAGGAGAAAGATATATATCTTCAATAAGTCCGTCTTTTTCTAAGGCCTTAACATCAATAGAAAACAAATTAGAATTTGCAATAAAGTTTTTAAACATTTTAGCAGATTTTTTATGATATTTTATGGGCTCACTAAACCCTCTAATTGCCCTAGATCGTCCAACAAAGCATGACTCCATCCACTTAATAATATCTTCTTTGTTTGTGGCATTTGAGCGTTTGGTATAATAACTAATATCGGCATTTTTATTATATGCAAAAGAAAAAAGCCCTTTTTCTAAAACATCGTTAGGCTTGCTAACATAGTGATATAGCTTCATATTTCTTATTCTCCTTAATCGATATTATATTAAAAAAATTGACATAATCAACAAAAAATGTTATTTGTAGTAATTATGTGTATATAGAGAGGCTAAAATGACAAATAAATTTGATGAACTTAGAAAAAAGATTGCTAATAATGCTGTTATAACAGGGCTTGTTGGAGCCTCTACGTTGTTTTCTGGTCAGGCTTTGGCAAATAACTCAAACGCAGATTTTGCTGATAATTCTTCAGATAATACAACTAACGTAATAGACGCATATAAAATAAAGAGCCAGGGTAAGTTTAATAACAATGTTACTGTGTTTGAAGATTTTGATAGCGATAAAAACTCAAATTTAGCAATTATAACCTATGATTTGAGTAATGACTATAAGGTAGTTAATACTACCCAATCTATTAACGGGATAGAAGAAAATTCAATCAATCTTATTGCTCCAGATGGGCAAGAAGTAGACGTAAGAGAGGTCACAACCTTAGCCGATGGTTTTTATAAGCCAAAAAATAATGAAGAACATACACAATCTCATGCAGAAATAAATACTCATATTGAACAAAATTTTGACGTTGAGCATATAGATGCGATTAAGGAATATGTTGAAATTCTTAAAGATTATTCAACCAAAACAACTCATAAAGCAACAATTAACTATGTTGATGTTGTGAATAAAATTTATACAAGATAGTTTTTTATATTGTTATTGCATGATATTTTAGCTGTTTTTTGCCATTTTTTATCTGAATAACAAAATTTTTGACATTAAAATCATAAAAAAAGATATTATGCTCAACTAGATTATATGCAAAATTATGTATTTGGGTAACTATCTCTTGGTCAATTTTGTCTTCAAATATGTAGCAATCTAAAGGTTCTGAATATTTGCCATCATCATTACGCAATAGCTCGCAAACTATGTCTTGCCCAAGATTAGTTTGAATTATTTGTGGCTCATAAACGGTGATATATTGTGGAATATAACTTTTAATATCTTGATAAGTTTGTAACTCTTTGCCTAAGAGATGGCTATTTTTGAAGCGATTGGCAATACAAAGTTCTTAGTATCTTATCTGGCAGAGTTTTTCATTATTTGGGTAATTGCTTTGATGTCGTCTGGTTGCTTAGGGTCATCATTAATAATATTGTTACGTTCAAAGCCACATTTTTGGCATTTGTGCACAATCTGAAACCCTTTTTGAGAATGATGTGTAATCCTAATTGGCTTCATAAGCCCTTTGCAGTCGCTTGCTCTGTCGCCAATATTGTCGTCAACATGTAATGAATATAAGCAAAAAGGGCAGTGGTTGCGGTAGCTTCCATTGCTTAAAGGCAAAACGTCTTTGCCACAATTAGAACAAACAAAACCTGTATTTTCTTCTTTTCTACTCATTATTCTCACCTTTTGCAATAAACAAAACGCCGTTTACGTTTTTGCCATTTTCTTTTCTAAGCACAATATCTTTGCTTATAATATTCAAATATCCATATTTTTGAAGTAGTTTTTTTACATGGTTGGGATTATGTTGGTATCTGCCTTTTTTATTTAGTTTATATTCGCCAAAAAATGATTTATAACTGGCGACAGAAAAACAAAAATTTCTTTTTGCAACAGATTTTATTATAGGTTCAATATTGCCAACATAGCCAAAAACATCTCCTGCAACCACCCAGTCAGCATTAGGTATTTCTTGGCAATATGAGACAATATCAGCTTTTATTAATTCTTTATATGAGCTTTTTTCTTTAGCAATATTTAGCATTTTTTCAGAAATATCTACGCCAATAATCTCATTGTTAGTGTTTTTTAACGCTTGACCAATAAGTCCAGTTCCACAGCCCAAATCAATTATTGTGCCTTCTATGTTACCAAGCTCTTCTTTAATAATTTGTGGTAATTTATAGTCAATATTTTTTAATGTTTCTTCAAAAGTTTCTGCAAATAGGTCAAATAGTTTTTGGCAATATTTGTTTGCATTTGGGTTTTCTTTGCCTTCAAAAACATAATTAATATGTTGAGCAAAATCGTTATCTGGTAAGGTTTTTAGCCAGTTTTTTGCAATTTTTTTTGCCTTGTTGCTGTTTTTTTCATAAAGCATAATAAGAGTTTCTGCAATATTGAGGGCGTAGGTTTCTTCTTTAGGAGATTTTATTATTGCATTAAACATTAGTCCCAATGCCTCATCAAATTCACACAAATCCCTAAGAACAAGAGCTAAACTATTGCTGATTTCTGGTAGGTTGGGGTTGATGTTAATCGCTTTGCGGTATTCTTCCAAAGCCTCAGATGTCCTGTTTTGTTTATATAGCATATTTGCATAGTTAAAATGGGCGTCAATATTGTTAGGACAAATATCGATTGCTTTTTTATAAAGCTCTTCTGATTCATTATAATCTTGCTACATATTCGCAAGATTGACAATGGCATAAAA
>CAYJKS010000039.1:0-8299 GCA_964370705.1 uncultured Azospirillaceae bacterium | reverse complement strand
TTCATTGACCCTGTCTTGTAGCTCTTCAAGAATTTGGGCGTTTATATCCTTAAATGACTGACTTGGAGTTGGTATGGTTCTAAATTTATAGTTAAACCACAAAGAAATCATTATAGATACAACAATCAAAGAATCGTAATTAGGTGAATATGCCTGAAAGCAGCCAAAAAATATCATCAAAATTAAGGCTTTTGCATAAAGATTGGCTCCTTGTGCAGGGTTTAGGCCGTCTTTGATTGCAAACTTGTAACAAGTATTATCAATTAGTTGGTTTTTTTGATTAGAAACAAAGATGAAGTATATAAATGCTAATACTACATCAACAAAAAAGAACATATTAAAAATAACAATATTAGCACCATTGCCCTCAGTAATACAAAAACTCATTACTCCAAAGAGCAAAAATCCCAAAGCAGTAGCTTCGTTTGCAGATATTTTTATGCGAGAAGGGTAGCGATTATATGCAAATAGGCTCAAAAAAGCACCTATGGTCATAAAAGCATATAATCCGAGCAAAAATGGAATTGAGTTTATTAGCATTAAAATGGCAATACCTAAGAAAACAAAAATACTGTGGATTGCCAATGTGCCATCACCTGTATTGGCATAGCGGTATAAGAAGCTATAAAGACTCCAAGATAAAATAAGAATAACTTGGTTTGCCCAAATTGGTAATACTGGCACAAGCTCCACAGATTCTTTGGGCATAGAAGTTACGGCAATAGTTGCAAAAACTAATGAGCACAAAAAAGACGTTTTCTTTTTGTTTTGGGGAAGATAGTCGGCAAAGTATATGGCACCAGCGCCTAAAAGAGAAGCTATTAAGGTAATAAGGCTAAGAGAAAAGATAAAGTCGGTTGGGTCATAAGATATAAAATATGTAGCAATAAACATCAACGACAAGGTTGCATAAATAGGCAAAAATGAAGATGTTTTATAAGAACTCGCTTGATTAAATCCGTTGTTTTTTTTGCTAATATTCTCATATATAGCAAGAGGAATAACAAAGCTAATAATTGTAGCCACCAGAGTTATTAAAAAATTTGCATTTATATTCATTTTAGCCTCGTTGTTTTTTTGGTTTTATCTACTTTATATTTATAATTAGTTTGCGCCTTATCTTCAACTATATATTTGAGTTAAGACTTGATTATATAGTTTTTTGAGCAACAAATTTGTTTGTGGAATAGGGGTTTTGCTTTTGTGAGCAACAGAGTTTATAATAGAGCTTATTAAGTTGAACTCTGTTTTTTGATTGTTGGCAATAGCATTATGTAGCGGATAAACATATTTTATGGGAGTATTGTATATATCTTTTAGAACAATTCTGTCATTTATTACAACTCCTTCGCTTGTTGCTAGGGCAATAAACTCATCTACCAATGGTTTGATTTTGTCTTTTTGAACTTTGTCTTTAAGAATGTCTGATATTTTTTTATTTTCGCTTGCTGAGAATATAGAACCAACGGCATAGGCAATAAAGTATTGCCAAAAGCTTTGCAAATGTTGTTCTGAGCTATTTGTGGTTATGGTTGTGTGATTAAAAATCTCTAGCGCTTTTTTATCTATATCTTTGCCTTGTGGAGGGCAAATTGTTATTGAGCTTGCTCTTCCCAAAATTTGCAAAGCCTTATTATTGTAGTTCAAAAATCCATAAAAAAATGCAGGATGAATGTTTTTGCCTAGCAAATCTCGCAAATAGCTAATGTCTTTTATTGGAGTAAAGCAAACAACTGGCGCATCGCCAATTTTTTGCCGTGAAATATTGCTAAGAGAAGTGTTTAGGTAGTCATACTCAGTAGTTATAATCACCATTTTTGCAGGTTTAGACATTAAGAAAGAGCTCTCAAAACGGTGACGTTTTTGGGTTAGGCTTCTGTCTTCTTTGACCGATATTGTATTAAGGCTAGAAGAATTTTTGATTTTGTTATGCTCGAGCAAAATAATTACTTTGTTACCAGCATCTTGTAGCTGAGTTGCAAGGTAATAAGTAAGTGCATTTTTGCCAATTATATATATTGGCAAATCATTTTGGTCAGATGTTTTTTCATGAACATCTTGCTCTTCTACAACATCTTGAGCTTTTATCTTGTCTTCTTCTAACATGTTTTGTCTTCCCTTTTTAGCTTGGCAACAAAAAACCCATCTAAACCTCCATCTTGCCTTAGTTGGCTAGGTATGCACCTAATATACCCCTCAGAAGTAATTAAATCGTTAAGCTCAGCTTGTTTATATATATTTATATCTTTTGAGGTTATTTTTATTTGGCTAAAGTCGCCATGGCCTTGCAAAAAGTCTTTAATTTGCAATTCTCCCTCTTCTTTTGCTAGAGAACAAGTAGCATAAAGCAATACTCCTCCAGAATTTAAGTTTTTGCTAGCAAGATGTAGCAGTTGTTTTTGTATTTGTGCAGATTTTTTAATGTCAGAAATGCTTTTTGTGTGCACAATTTCTGGGTGACGACGCAATGTGCCAGTCGCAGAGCAGGGAGCATCTAACAGTATTATGTCATAGTGATTTTGATTGTTTTTTAAAAAGTCAATAGCGTTGGCATTGATGTTTTCTTTAGTTTGTAGTTTTAGCCTTTGCATATTTTCTTCTAGGCGAGATAACCTGCTAGCAGATATATCTAGTGCTGTAACCTCTGCCCCATTGTTAAGAAGTTGAGCGGTTTTTCCACCAGGAGCGGCACACAAATCAAGAACTTTTTTGCCTCTTATATTGCCCAATGATTGCACAGCAAGAGATGATGCCAAGTCTTGCACCCACCATTGTCCTTGTTCATATCCATTTAGTTTTGTAATAGCTCCTGCATCAAAAATTCTGATAGTGCCATTACCCATAAGTTTGCCACCTAGTTTTTTTGCCCAATCTTTGTGGTTGGACTTGGCGGTAATGTCAAGTGGGGGCTCAACTAAAGAGGCTGCCTCTATTTTGGCAACTTGTTTTTTGTTATAGCTTTGATTAACAAGCTTTGCAAAATCTTTAGGAAAAAATATTGACTGTGGCATTGCGGCAATATCTTCTTTGTTTGTGGCTATTTTGCGCAAAACTGCATTAACAAAACCAACAATATATGGGTTGTCTTGGGCTTTTGCTAGATCAACATAGCTATTAATTGCTGCATAGTCAGGAGTGCTAAAATACAAGATTTCTACAGCACCAAGTATGATTATGAGGTGGGCTTGCTCTAGTTTTTGAGGAAGTTTTTTGCTTGCATATTGGTTGATAATTCTTCTTAAAAATTCTTGCTTGCGTAAAGCAGTCAAGACAAGTCTTTTAATAAAGGCAATGTCTTGGGGCATAAGGCTTGCAAGCTCTTGTTCAAAAGCTACTGGATTTTTGCTAATATCTAGCGATTTTGCATAAATATCTAAGGCTATGGCTCTGGTGTTCAACTTTTTATTCCCCAAAATATTAAATTTATGCTAAGGATAAAGCAAAATATCAAATAAGTCTATTGTATTTTAGAATAAGCTCTAGTATAGTTTAGCTTAATAAACTTGATGAATTTAAGGAGTGGATATAAATGGAACAAAATCAAGCACGTTACAACGGCAAATCTTTTGAAGAATGGCAAAAGGAATGGAGCGTTGAAGAAAGATATAATTTTTGCACAACAGAAAAAAAATGGCAAGATATTTGGAATAATGAAAAAGCCTACAAGGTAGAAGTTGAAGAAGATAAAGAAAAATTATATTTGCTGGTAGAGTTTCCGTATCCATCAGGAGCAGGGCTGCATGTTGGACATCCTCGCTCATATACTGCCTTAGACGCAGTTGCTAGAAAAAAACGTATGCAAGGATACAATGTATTATATCCTATGGGTTTTGATGCTTTTGGGCTGCCTGCAGAAAATTATGCTATCAAGACAGGGGTTCACCCAGCAGTTTCTACAAAAGAAAATATTGATAATTATGTTCGTCAGCTAAAATCTTTAGCATTTAGTTTTGATTGGGACAGGTGCATAGATACATCTTCGCCAGAATACTATAAATGGACACAATGGATGTTTATTAAGTTATTTGAGCATGGCTTGGCATACAAAGACAAAATTGCAATCAACTGGTGCAATAGCTGTAAGGTTGGGCTTGCAAACGAAGAGGTTGTTGATGGCTGTTGTGAACGTTGTGGGTCACAAGTTGTTAGAAAAACTAAAGAGCAGTGGATGATAGCTATTACCAAATATGCAGACAGGTTAATAGATGACTTAGAAGGAGTAAACTTTGTAGAAAGAGTAAAAACTCAACAAATCAACTGGATTGGTCGCTCAAACGGAGCAGAGCTTGACTTTGGACTAATCAACAAACAAGGGCAAGCAATTGCAGACAAAAAATTAACAGTATTTACAACGCGTCCAGATACATCTTTTGGTGTTACATATATGGTGCTTGCTCCAGAGCATGAATATGTTGGAGAGTTGATGAGTAGTTTTGAAAACCAAGAAGAAGTTAAAAAATATGTTGAAGCAACTGCCAAAAAATCTGACTTGCAACGTAGTATTGAAGAAGCAAAAACTGGTGTAGAGCTTAAGGGTATTAAAGCAAGGAATCCATATAATGGTGAGCTTATCCCTGTGTTTATATCTGATTATGTTTTAACAGGTTATGGAACAGGAGCTATTATGGCGGTGCCTGCTCATGATCAAAGAGACTATGATTTTGCTAAAGCGTTTGGATTGCCAATAGTTCAGGTTTTGGAAGGTGGCAATATAGAAGAAAAAGCTTGGGAAGAAGATGGGCTGCATATCAACTCTGGATTTTTAGATGGTATGGATAAAGAAGAAGGTATGCAAAAGGCTACTGAATATGCTCAAGAAAATGGATTTGGGGTTGCAAAAGTTAACTTCAAGCTCAGAGATTGGGTGTTCTCTCGTCAAAGATATTGGGGCGAGCCTATTCCTTTGGTAAATTGTGAAAAATGTGGTTGGGTTACATTGCCAGAATCTGAGCTACCACTTACTTTGCCTGAAGTAACAGATTATTTGCCGAATGATGATGGCGAATCGCCGTTGTCAAAAGCAGTTGATTGGGTTAATACTACCTGTCCAAAATGTGGTTGTCATGCAAAAAGAGAAACAGATACTATGCCAGGTTGGGCAGGTTCTTCTTGGTATTTTTTGCGTTATTGCGACCCACATAATGACAAAGCATTTGCCTCAAAAGAAGCGCTGGATTATTGGCTAAATGTTGATTGGTATAATGGTGGTATGGAGCACACAACGCTGCACTTACTATATTCTCGTTTTTGGCATAAGTTTTTGTTTGATATTGGTGTTGTTCCAACTCCAGAGCCATATAATCGTAGAACATCGCATGGTATGATATTGGCAGAAAATGGCGAAAAAATGTCAAAATCAAGAGGAAACGTAATCAATCCAGATGACATTGTTAATGCTTATGGTGCAGATGCTTTTAGACTGTATGAGGCTTTTATTGGGCCATATGAGCAAGTGGCTATGTGGTCTGATGAGAGCTTGATGGGAGTTTTTCGTTTTGTGAATAAGATTTATAACCTAATGAGCAAGGTAGTAGATAAAAAAGCAAACGAGAGCGACTTGAGAGCTATGCATAAATGTATTTTGGAAGTTGATGAGCGTATTGATACAATGAAGTTTAATACAGCGGTTTCTTCTTTGATGACTTATGTAAACTACTTGTCTGGGCTAAAAGAAATTCCAAGCGAGCTTTATTTGACATTGCTAAAACTTATATCTCCGTTTGCTCCACATATTGCAGAAGAAATGTGGGCAAGAATGGGACAAGAAGGTTTGATTGTTAAGCAAGATTGGCCAATTGGTGACAAAAATCTTGCAGAAGACCTTAGAGTTACGATTGCAGTGCAAATTTGTGGCAAAATGAGAGGCACAATAGAAGTAGATAAAGACTTGTCTAAAGAAGAGGTAGAAAAAATTGCATTAGCTTTAGATAATGTAAAGCGTAATTTAGAGGGCAAAGAAGTAAAAAAAGTAATTGTTGTGCCTAATAAAATTGTAAATATTGTTGCATAGTTCTAATAAAAAAGGGGTAAGAAAATGAGCTTTTTAAAAATATCAGTTCTTTGCTTGTTGGTTTTGTTAGGTGCTTGCGGATTTGAGCCCTTGTATAAGGATTCTTCAACACCACAAGAACAAACAATTGCCCAAGAAATGGCTCAAGTAAAAATTGAGCCAATAGCAAATAGGTTTGGGCAATTGCTCAGAAATAATTTGTTAGATTTGGTTACCCCTAAAGGACAGCCTCAAACTCCTAAATATCGCTTGTATGTGACTTTAACTAGAAAATCTATTGAGGATCAAGCGCTTCGTTCAGATATTACGGCAACCAGAAAAAAAACCACCTATAAAGTGTCTTATTATATGGTCGAAAATGGCAAAAAAGTGTTAGTGGGCAACAGTGTGGCATATAGCGGCTTTGATATTTTGGCTAATCCATATTCTACAACAATGGCACAAAAGAAAGATGATGAAAATGCAGCAAAAATTATTGCCGAAGACATAAGTTTGCGTTTGGGGGCATATTTTCATCATTCAAACGGCAAAAAGGGCGAAACTAATGATATTTAAGTCGATTCAAATTGACAATTATATCAAAAATCCAAATCTGGAGATTAAGGCCTTTTTAGTTTATGGAAGCAATGAGGGCTTGCAAAGAGATGTGATGAACAGGTTGGCAAAATCTGTTTGTGCAGATTTGTCTGATGCTTTTAGTGTTGCAGAACTAGAAGCAAGTGCTGTTGCTCAAGATATTGGTGTGTTGTATGCAGAGTTTAACTCTCAATCTTTGATGGGGGGAAGAAGAGTTATTTTGCTTAGAGATGTTGGTAATGATTTGACCAAAAAAATTAGGCTTATGCTAGATGAGAGCAAATCGAGCAATCTAATAATTATGACATCTAGTAGCATGAACTCAAAATCTTCTTTGGTAAAATTAGCTCAAGATAGCTCAGATATGGCAGTTTTTGCTTGCTATGAAGATAAAAAAGAAGATATAAACCAAGTTTTGCGATCTATGGGGCTGACGTTTGAACCAGAAGCAATATCTCTTTTGCACGCTAAATTATCTGAAGATAGAATGATAAATCTTATGGAGCTAGATAAGCTCGCAACCTATATGGGAACAGCCAAAAATGTAACAGTCGATGTGGTTAATAAGATTATTAGTGATGCTTCTAACTTTGGGGCAGACGATATTTATTATGCTACACTATCTGGGGATAGGGCAAAAGCAATTGCTTATTATAACAAATATTTGAGCGAGGGTAACGAGCCTATATCAATAATTAGGGCGTTGGTGTATCATTTTATGAAGCTACTTGATTGTAGGGCAAATATGGAGCAAGGAGACTCACTAGATAGAGCAATGCAAAAACTAATTCCAAGAATTATATTTTTTAGGGTAGATAGCTTTAAGCAACAAGTTACAAACTGGAATAAAGAAAAAATACTCAATGCTTTAGAGATTTTGTTTGAGGCAGAAGAAACCTGCAAAACAACAAATATGCCTGTTGAGGACATTGTAAGCAGGCTTTTGTTGCGATTATCTCAGGCGTCAAAAAGAGGCTAATATGTATAGTGAACGTTTTTTGCAAATTATAAAAATATTGCAAGAGGACTATGGTTTAGAGCGTAGTGTTGACAATAAGCTTTGCCTAGACAAAGACAATAATCCTTTGCCGTGGTATACGTATCCTGCAATAGAGTATTTGTCTCAATTTGATTATTCTAACAAAAAAGTTTTTGAGTTTGGCTGTGGTTATTCATCGTTGTTTTGGGCAAATCAAGCACAAAAGGTTATTAGTGTAGAAGATAATGCTACTTGGTTTGATAAATGGTCAAAAGAGTTTATTTTGCCTAATTTAGATATTTTGCTAAGAGAAGAAGGCTTGGGGTATGAAGAGGCAATTTTTGAGAGCAAAGAAAAGTTTGACATAATTGTTATAGACGGCAAAAGGCGTAGTCAATGTGCAAAAGTAGCAATTGAGGCATTGGCTGATGATGGTATGATAATCCTTGATGATAGTGATAGAATAAATACAAGCGTGGAGTATGAAAAGGCAGTTGCTTGTCTAAAAGCAGCTAATTTGCTTCAGGTAGATTTTTATGGTTTTTGCCCAATGGATAATTATACAAAAACTACATCTTTATTTTTGAGCAGAAGTTTTGATTTTGTGTCAAAGCATAATATTCAGCCAATAAATGGAATCGGAAACCTTTGGTCAAAATCTAGAAAAACTCGCAAAGAATTTTATAAAAAAAATAGCTAATAAAAATTAGCTATTTTTTTGTAGTCTAAAAGCT
>CAYJKS010000038.1:1625-8647 GCA_964370705.1 uncultured Azospirillaceae bacterium | reverse complement strand
TACTATAGAAGAGATAATAATCAAAACATAGGGCTGAAAAGCAAAAAATGAACCCAAAGAGGTGTTGTCTACAACATAATACAAGCCAAAGAAAAAAGCAAACAACATAGATAATGCCATATAAATTGCCATTATATAGTAGGCAGAATTATTATTAAAAAAACTAAAAAACTCTCGCTTATATAGATTATAAAACATTTTCTCCACCTTCTTTGTTAGTAATATTATAAAAAATCTCAGATAAATTTTTGTCTTTGGATGATGACTTTAATTCATCAATTGTGGTATCGGCAATTAGTTGACCTTTATTTAAGACCAAACCCCTAGAAGATATAGACTCGGCTTCTTCTAGCAAATGTGTAGAAACCAACACAAGATTATTTTTGGCATAGTCTTTCAAAAAATTTCTCAAAACAACTTTTTGGTTTGGGTCTAGCCCTTCTGTTGGCTCATCTAAAATCAATATTTTTGGCTGATGAATAATTGCACTAGCAATCCCTACTCTGCGTCTAAAGCCTTTTGACAAGGTGTGGATTTTTTGCCCAAGCACAGAACCAATATCTAGATTTTTGACCACCTTTGACAAGCTATCGTGGAAGTTTTTTTGGTTTATTTTATATATTGAGGCAACAAATTGCAAGTAATCAAGCACGTTCATCTCGTCATATATTGGTGTGCTTTCTGCCATATAACCCAAATTTTGATGATATTTATGCAAGTTTATAGATATATTTTCTCCCTCAAAAAGAACCTCTCCAGAATCGGCAGAAAAATATCCACAAACAAGTCTAATTAGCGTGCTTTTTCCAGCAGCATTTGGACCTAACAAAGTAATTAGTTCTCCAGCTTTTGCACTAAGAGACAAGTTGCTTACAGCCCTTATATTTCCAAAATTTTTACTAATACTTTTTACTTCTATCATTTTTTATTCCACATTATTATTTTTTTTATCATAACAGGTTTTATTTTAAATTTTAATAATTATTTATTTTTTATAAAATGATTAGTGACAAAAAAATAAAAATAAGTTACTTTTTATAAATAAAAGAATATTGGAGTGTACTTGTGAAAGATTTTTACTCAGTTAGCGAAGCTCGCTCAATTAGAATCGGACTTTGGGTTATGGCATTTATAATTATATTTGCTTGCTCATACAACTATATATATAAAAAGATTGAGCTTCCAGATAGTCCCAAAAGCTATCTTGTTCATGCAAGGTTTGGCAGAACAGACGGACTTGTTATTGGCGATATTGTCAGAATTGCAGGCATAAATATTGGACGAGTTGTCAAATCTCGCCTTGATAATAACTTTCAGGCAATTTTGACCTTTGAAATTGCAGATAATATAAAAATTCCTGATGACAGCAGTGCTTCTATTGTAAGTGAGGGAATTCTTGGAACAAAATATATAGAGATTGAACCTGGTGGCTCAGAAGATTATGTTCAAAAAAATGGAGAGATTTCTTATACTCAAGATGCTATGGTATTAGAAGAACTGCTAGAAAGAGTTATTGCTTATGGAAAAAGCAAAAGAAGCAAAAAAGGAGATAATAATGAATAAAAAACCGATTGAAACGATTATGGGAGTTGTTGTGCTTTTTATTGCAGCTTTCTTCTTGTATTTTGCTTATGGAATATCTGACTACAAATCTGTAGATGGATATAAATTGTCAGGGACTTTTTTGAAAGTTGGTGGCCTAAACATTGGAGCAGATGTTCGAATAAACGGCATTAAGGTTGGTACTGTTACAGCTATTTCTTTAAATGCTCAAGATTATGAAGCTGATGTTGACCTAAACATTTATTCAAACATTCACCTACCTAAAGACAGTTCCGCAATTATTGCAACTAATGGATTGATGGGTAATACTTTTATTAAAATCGATCCAGGAAACTCAAAAGAAAATTTTGTAAACAATGATATTATCAGAAATACTAAAGACTTCAAAACCTTGGAAGACATGGTAGGAGAAGTAATTTTTATGGTGACTGGCGATGAAAACTAATTGGCTTTGGACTCTCTTGGCAATTGCTAGCCTTATAGGCAATGCTCATGCAAATGAGATTGAGACAAATACCGCACAAATGCAAGCTATTGACAAGATTACTGGCAGGTCCCAGATAATAAATATTGCAACAAATACCAAAGCAGAGTATGGAAGCCTTTCTATTGTAGTTAGACAATGCAAAACAAGACCGCCAGAAGAAACACCAGAAAATTTTGCCTTTGTAGACATTATAGACTCAGATACTAATGGTGAAGAAACTAATATATTTAAAGGGTGGATGATTTCTTCTTCTCCTGCTCTTAATGCTATTGAGCATCCTATTTATGATATTTGGTTGTTGCGTTGCATTGACAGTGATGTTGATGAAAACACAAAAATGTCTATCGAAGAGCTAGAAGCAAGGGATTATGTTCAAATTGTTAGAAACGCCAATAGTCAATATTTTAGCAACAAGAATGACGGCAACCCAGAATCATTAATACCTGATGAAATTTTGATTACACAAGAAGAATTACTAGAAACAACTGAAGACAAAACAGCTGAGCTCCAAACAATAATTGTTGATAAGGTTACTCAAGATGAAGAACTAATGGTTCAAGAAGTTGCTCAAGATAACGTTGAACTAAAAGATACATCTTTTGAGCCTCAATTTGCCGCTGAGGCGACTATAGAAAAAAATGTTCCTAATCAGCTATTTAATAATATAAATGAACAAATAACTTATCCTCATAATAATGTTACAATAACCAATAAAGAGTTTGTTGAAGAAGATTTTGTTGAAGAAGAAGTTGTGGAGATAGAACCCATTACCCCTAAAGTAATCAAAATTAAAGAAGTTGTTCAAGATATTGCCAAACCTTTAGCAAAAGAAGCAACCAATGTCCAAATCATGGAAGACAACAAAGAGATAAAAGAAGCTATTACTTTAGAAAATAAAGTCATCGAAAATAAAGATAACGTTATTGAAATAGAAGATGCAACCAATCTAGATGAAGACCTAGAAAATAATAGTTTAAATGATGAAGAAATCATCATAAACTTAGAAAAAGAACTTAGTATAAATGCAATTAACAATTAACAAGAGTGTAAAAATATGAAAAATATTGACGTTAGTTTTGTAATGACTGTTTACAATAAAGAATATTATCTCCCATCTGTTCTCATGGCCTTGCTAGGTCAAACTGGGCTGTCTAATCCAGAATTTATATTTATAGATGATGTTTCTGTTGACAAGTCTGTTGAGATTATTAAAGAAATGACAGAAGGGCTTCCAAACATAACAATTATTACAAACAAAGAAAACAAAGGGATTAGTGTTAGAACGAACCAAGGGATTGCCCTAGCTAAAGGAAAATGGATTAGAATGCTAGATTCTGATGATATTCTTCCACTTAACTCCACAGAATCTATGATTGCAATTGCAGAAAAACTAAACGTAGACATGGTATATGGACAATTTGTAAAAACAGGGAAAGAGCCAATTGAGCTAGAAAGTGAAACAATAAATGATTTTGAATATGAGTATCATGAAAACGCACTAGAAGCTGTTCTAAATGGCAGATATACCCGCATGGGACAACTAATAAAAACACAAGTGCTAAAAGATGCAGATGGTGCAGATGAGCGTGTCTTTATTCAAGACGAGTCAGTTCCTGTTAGAGCTGCAATAAAAGCAAATGGAATTGTAAAAATCTTAACAGATGTTGTGCTGGTTCCTAAAGAAATTGGCAATTTTTCTTCAAGCAAAATACAGTTGGACCATGATAGATTTTTGGCTTATTACTGGGCACTAAAAGACAACACAGAATTAGATGAGAAATACTTGGCAATTATGTATCAAAGAGCAGTATCTGCTTTTTGGAAATATGTTAGAAAAACATCTAAAATTCCATATTTGCACCCAATTTTTGCAATTTATTTATTTGCAAAAGTTCGCTCACCAAAACCAAACATGGAATATTTAGATAAAATATATGCAAAACTTGCCGATATTCCCAACGTTAGAAGAATAGAAAAATCTGTTATAGATTTATAAAAATTGGCAATAACTTATTTATATTTAAGCTCCTTATAATAAAATATAGGAGCTTTTTTCTATCTTTGTCTGGCTTGACCAGACAATCTAACTACCAATATGGGTTATGCTTAGAGGCGGATTGCCCTATCAAGTCGGGTAATGACAGATTAGTAATATTTTTTTATCATTTCTTTTGAGATTTTGATGTCACTTTGAGTAACAACTTCTTTGCCAATTATTTGATAATCTTCATGCCCTTTGCCAGCAATCACCAACATATCATCTGCTTTTAGCCTCGATACTGCATACTCTATTGCTTTTGCTCTATCGCCAAGATTAACAGCTTTGGAGCAAGTCGAAGCAACCTCTAGCCTAATTTGCTCAGCGTTTTCTGTTCGAGGATTGTCATCTGTTATAATAACCATGTCGGCCAAGTCATTTGCAATTTTGCCCATTATTGGACGTTTGGTTTTGTCTCTATCACCACCGCAGCCAAAAATAACCCACAAGTTTCCTTTGGTGTGGCTACGCATTGTGTTTAGCACATTCTCTAGAGCATCTGGAGTATGCGCATAATCAACATAAATATTTGCATTATTACTCAAGCTGCCCATATATTCTAACCTACCAATTGCGCCTTTAATGCTTGGCAAATAATCCATAATTTTTTGCTCAAAACCTCGCAAAGCAATAACCATTCCAACAGCACAAAGAACATTCATTGCCTGAAACTCTCCAATTAGAGGCAATTCTATTTTATATTTGTTTCCTAGAATTTCTAGCTCCAGTAATTGTCCTTTAGAATGAGGCGTGCGAGATAAAATAATCAAATCTTTTGCCTTATAACCATAAGACAAAACCTTAATACCTCTTTTTTTGCACAAGTCATTTAGCTCGTCAAATTCTTTTATATCTGCGTTTAGGACTGCTGTGCCTGTTGCCTGCATAACTCTTGAAAAAAGCTGTTCTTTTGCCTTCAGATATTCTTGCATAGAGTGATGATAATCTAAATGATCTTGAGTTAAGTTAGTAAACCCAGCAACAGATATATTTATGCCGTCTAACCTATATTGCTCAATCCCAATGCTAGAAGCCTCTAATGATACATATTCTACATTTTTTTGAGCTAACTTGTTTAAGGTTTGGTGCATAGTAATAGAATCTGGCGTTGTTAAAGTATCAAAGCTATCTATTGCGTCACAAACAACACCTATTGTGCCAATACTTGCAGATGAATATCCCAAATTTGTCATTAACTGACGAGTAAAATCTGCAATAGATGTTTTGCCATTTGTGCCTGTTACTGCAGAAATATATTTGGGGCTATGATAATAAAAATTATGGGCTATTTGAGCAATGTTTTGGCTCATATTACCTTGTAGTTTTATAAAAACAATATTGCTATATTGGGGCAAAATATTATATTGCCCATCATAAGCAATAACTGTTGCACCTTTGCTTATTGCGTCATCAATAAAATCTTTGCCGTCTAGTTTATTGCCCTTTAGTGCCAAAAACATTGAATTTGGCACAGATTTTTGTGAGTTTAGTTCAATTGAGCAAACTTCAACATTTGCAGGATAATCATTTTCTGTAGAAATATTGTGCAAAATTTTATCTAATCTCATTATCAATCCCCTTGGTTAAAATATCATTTTTTGATACTTACTTTTGTTTACTTTAGATATTTTGATTTTAAGCAATAATTTATCGTCTTTGGTACTAGAAGACAAAACTTCTGAATTTTGATAAATCCAAGATATTTGCTTGCCGTTAGCTACTGGCACTTTAATATCTATTTGCTCAAAATCACTAGATAAAATGCTGTCTATTTTGCCCAAAAGCTTTTCAACTCCTTCTCCTGTGTAAGCAGAAGTGGCAATATGAGATTTGTTATCGTGAATAACCTTACTCTCGGCAGAAAGCAAGTCAATTTTGTTATATAACTCAACATAATTATCTTTGTATTCAATTTGCTCTAATCCAAGCTCGTGCAAAACTTTTAAGACATCTTGCTTTTGAGACTTATTGTTAGGATTAGAAGAATCTAGAACTTGAACAACAACATCAGCCTCTAGCACCTCTTCTAGTGTTGCCCTAAAGGACATTACAAGCTCATGAGGCAAGTCAGATATAAAGCCAACCGTGTCAGACAAAATAATATCTCTTCCAGATGGCAACTTCATTCTTCTCATTGTGGTGTCTAAAGTCGCAAATAACAAATCTTGAGCAAAAACATTTGACTTGGTCAAATAGTTGAACAATGTAGACTTGCCTGTATTTGTATACCCAACCAACGCAACTATTGGATAAGGAACTTTTTGGCGGGCATTTCTTTGCAAGCCACGAGTTTGTTTGATTTTTTCTAGAGCTTTTTTTATTTTGATAATCTTGTCATCACTAAGCCTTCTATCTAGCTCAATTTGGGTTTCTCCAGGTCCTCCCAAAAAACCTGCCCCGCCTCTTTGTCTTTCTAAGTGTGTCCAACTTCTAACCAAACGGCTACGTTGATATGTTAAGTGAGCGAGCTCCACTTGCAAAACACCTTCTTTTGTATTGGCTCTCTCGCCAAAAATCTCTAAGATTAGTGCTGTTCTATCAATTACTTTAATATTGAATTTTTTTTCTAAATTTCTTTGTTGGATTGGCGTTAGATTAGTGTCTACAATAAGTAGTTCTAGGTCTTTTTCTTCCACAATTTGCTTAATTGTCTCTGCCATACCACTGCCAAAATAAATATCTGGCTTAATCAAACGAAGCTTTAGGGTTTGTGAGTGTAGCACCTCTAGGTTGATTGCAGCAGCAAGACTAACCGTTTCTGCCAGACGTTGCTCTGGTAATAAGGCAAAAGTTTTTGCACCCAAATATGGATAGATTATGCCAGCTCTAACTGGGGGTATTTCTATAACAACTTCAGACAAAGGGCTAGTCTTTTATCTCTACTGCAGAATTTGGCATAATTGTAGAAACTGCATGTTTGTAGATGAGTTGAGT
>CAYJKS010000038.1:1385-1615 GCA_964370705.1 uncultured Azospirillaceae bacterium | reverse complement strand
CTCTTCTTAATAGAATTGAATCGTCATCAAACCAAGTAATAACACCTTGCAGCTTTACACCATTGATTAAGAATACTGTAACTGCGATTTCTTCTTTTTGAGTTTGGCTTAAAAATTCTTCTTGGACTTTATTTGACATTTTTTATTTCCTTTTTTTTATTTGTCTTCATAACATGATTAGACACGTTTTTTTATAATTAGTAAAGAGAAATTTAACTTTATACAAAAAT
>CAYJKS010000038.1:0-1375 GCA_964370705.1 uncultured Azospirillaceae bacterium | reverse complement strand
GCCCCCATAGACGTAAAAAATATTAAATTATCCCCAAGCTCAATCACATCTTTTGATGAGGCAAATAAAATACTTTTGTCCTTGCGATAAATCGCAAAAATCTTGCTGCCTTTAGGCAAGTTTATGTCTCCAATACGCGAGCCTATCAAAGAAGAATTATCATCTATTACAATCTCCCATACCTCACCAAAATCCATTCCCAAAGAATAGGCATTTTTGATTTTTACTTTTCTGAGCTCTTTTAGCAAGGCAGATACGCTAACAGATGTTCTATCTATTAAAATAGTATCGGCAACATTTACAACCTTATTATTATAACTTCTTGAGTTTACCAAAGACATTGTATAGCCAACACCATGCTTTTTTGCAACCAAGGAAGCAACCGTGTTATCTTTGTCTTCCATAGTAACAGCAATACCTAAATCACAATGGCTTATACCAACCTCATTAAGCAGACCCTCGTTCATCATTGAGCCATAAAAAACAGATGTATGATTTAGTTTTTGAGCTAAATTTGCAGAAGATTTTTGATTTTCATCTATTATTTTGCAACTATGGACATTCTCGTTTCTTTCTAAAGATTCTGCCAAGTAACTTGCTATTGGCGTTCCACCAAAAATAACAATATCTTCATTTTGCTTATTATCTAGCCCAAATTCAGAAATAATATCTTCCATATTATGGGTTTGTGCCAAAACATATACTTCATCACCTGTTTTAAGCATATCTTCACCATGTGGCAAGATTGACTCCCCATCTCTGATTATGTTAGTAATAAGAAGTTTTTTGTCTGGAATCATTCTTTCTAAATAATCAAAAGGAACTTGCAACAAAGGACAATTATCTGGCAGCTTAAAACAAATTAATTGCAGTTTTTTATCTGCCAAAGAATATGCACCAGATACATTCGGATATTTTAGAGTGTTATCAATAAACTTTGCTATCTCGTATTCTGGTGACAAAATCAAATCTATGGCAATATTATTGTCATCAAACATCTTGCTCCAATATGGCTCAAAATAAACCCTAGAATCTAAGCAAGCAACCTTGCGTTTTATGCCAAACAAAGAATGAGCAATTTGACACCCAATCATATTAACCTCATCCTTACCTGTTACAGCAATGATTAGTTGAGCAGACTTTGCCTCCGCTTTTTCTAAAGCATCTGGATTAGAAATAGAGCCTAAAATTGGCATTACTTCCCATTCATTAGACAATACATCTAACTGCTCTGCATTGTCATCTATTACAATAATGTCATTATTGCCTTTGCTCAAATATGCAATAATAGATTTTGCAACACTACCAGAACCACCGATTATAATCTTCATTTTATGTCTTCCTCAAAATCTAAACTACTATCAAAATATTCTTC
>CAYJKS010000037.1:0-8774 GCA_964370705.1 uncultured Azospirillaceae bacterium | reverse complement strand
CATATTGATAATTTATGCCATAACCAAAGCCAGGAATCCCTAAAGATGCCATAGAATCTAAGTAGCAAGCAGCAAGTCTTCCAAGTCCGCCATTGCCTAATGCAGGGTCATATTCTGTGTCAAAAACTTCTTCTAAAGAGCCCCAAGGCCAACCTTCTATTTTGATTTCTTTTAGGGTGTCAAATAGCTTTAGGCTATGGAGGTTGTTTTCTAAAGAACGTCCAATTAGATACTCTACCGACAAATAGTATACTCTTTTTGAATTTGCTTTGTTATAGCGTGCAATTGTTTGATACATTCTATCCATTGCAAATTCTCTAACAGCACAAGATATTGCTCGCATCGCCTCTTCTTTACTGATTTCTACAGTGCGTTTGCCAATAAAATATTGAATATAATGTTCAATAGAGAGCTTAAGTCTGGCTTTGTCTATTTCGTTTAATATAACAGAATTTTGTTTTACCATTTTTTTTCCTACTTTTGTTAGCTTATTTTTGCACAGTATATTATCAAATTGTTTGATATATGGTTAATGAGTTAATTATTTTATAAAATTGTTGTATCTTTATGTTGCATTAGGCAAAAAATGTAATATACTTTAGATAATAATTATAATAAATGAGGTATCTTTGATGAAAAAACTTTTATTACCAACATTGCTGATTACAAGCTCAATCTTTTGCTTTGAAGCTAAAGCAGAAAATATTTTTGAGGCTTTAAGTCAAGCATATAACACTAACCCAGAAATTAAGGCACAAAGAGCATATTTGCGTTCTGTTGATGAAAACGTCGCGATCGCAAAATCTGGTTTTAGGCCAACAATTGTTGCTAGTGCAGGATACGCAGATACTAGAAACAATGATAAGCTAAATAATAGTAATGAAGGTGCAGAAGGTAACTACTTGCAAGCAGAAATAACTCAGCCAATTTTTAGTGGTTTGAGTACTGTTAACTCAGTTAAATCTGCAGATAGTTTGGTTAGATCTGAGATATATAACCTCTATGATTTTGAGCAAGCTATATTTATGGAAGCTTCTGAAGCATATTTGAACGTGGTTAGAGATGAGGCTTTGGTCAACTTGCAAAAAAATAATGAAAAATTGCTAAAAAAACAATTAGATGAAACACAAGAGCGTTTTAATGTTGGTGACTTAACAAGAACTGACGTGGCTCAATCAAAGGCTAGTTACTCTAGCTCAAAAGCAGATAGAATTGCAGCAGAAGGAGACTTAGAAGTTTCTAAAGCCGTGTATTTGCAAGTAGTTGGTGTTGAGCCTGTTAATTTGCGTGATCCAGAAAATATTCACACATTTATACCTGCAAACTTTAATCAAGCTCTTAAAGCAACTGTTGAAAATAACTATGCTGTGCTGAAATCTAAAAAAATGCTAGAATCAAAAGAGTATGATGTTAAGGCAAATTATGGTGCTTTGATGCCTTCTGTTAATGCTTTTGCATTGGCTTCTAAAAATAAGTCTGACCCTAATTGGTATTTGGACAATAATAATACAGTTGATAGCGTGGAGTTTGGTGTTTCTTTGAATGTGCCATTATATAGTGCTGGCAAAGACAGAGCGCAGATTAGACAAAGCAAGCATGCAAAATGGCAAGCATTTGAAAATGTGATAACAGCTGAGCGCGCTGCTGTTGCTGCAATTACAGGTTATTGGGAGTCAATGGTTTCTAATGATGCTCAAATAAAGGCTCTTGTTGACAAAGTAGAAGCTAATAAAATTGCTTTGGATGGTGTTAAAAAAGAAGAAATGCTCGGAAATAGAACAATTTTAGATGTGCTTAATGCTTATCAAACACTACTTGATTCAGAAGTAGAAGTTGTTAAGGCAAAAAGAGCTTATTATTTGTCGGCAATGAATGTAATGCAAGCGATGGGCAAGCTAACAGCAGAAAGCTTGGAGCTAAATGTTGAGTTGTATCAACCAAAAAAATATTATAAAGAAACCAGAGATAAATGGTTGTCAACATCGGTTGAGAATAATTAAATTCTAAGGGCTTAAGATATGGCAGAACAAGAAAAAAAAGAATTGTCAATGGACGAGATTTTGGCATCTATTCGTAATATTTTGCAAGACAGTAACGATGAAGATGCAGCTTTATCTCATGATAATGAAGAGGTGTTTGAACTCTCTTCAGATATGATGGTAAAAGAAAGTAATCAAGTTTTTGATAAAAATTTGGAAGCAAAAAAACAAAGCTTTTTTGCTAGTTCTGCCTATTTAGAAAATAAAGAAGATAATTCTAGTTCTTTTAGCAAAGATGGCTTTGTTTCTAAAGATAATTACTTTAGTAATGTAGAAAAAAAATCTTTTGATATGAGCTTTGCAAATAAAAAAGAAATAACTGAAAATGTTTGTGATAATATAATAAAAGATTTTGCTAATATATTTGAGCAAAATAAACCTCTAAAACAAAGCCAAAATATGGACTTTGATGCAAAAAACTTGCTTGATAAAATTGTATTAGAGGCTATTGAAAACAAAATCACAAATGAAGTATTAGAAGATATTGTAAAAAATACAGTTGTTCCAGTTTTGAGCAATTGGCTAAAACTATATTTGCCTAAAATTGTAGAAAAAGAAGTTGAGCGAGTTATGGTAAAGGTTGATTAGATTAACTTTGTTAATATCAACCTCGTTTTTATTGTTGTCCTAAAATTTTGTTTTATGGACGATTTTTTGTTTTGATTTATATAGTAAAAAATAGGAAAATAAAATGTTAGATAAAACATATAATCCAAAAAGTTTTGAAGAAAAAATTTATAATAATTGGGAAGAAAAAGGATACTTTAAGCCCAATATGGACAAGAACAAAGAAGCTTTTTCTATTGTTATTCCGCCACCAAATGTTACTGGTGTTTTGCACATGGGTCATGCTTTAGATAACACTTTGCAAGATATTTTGGTTAGATATAACCGTATGCTTGGCAAAAGTGTGTTATGGCAACCAGGAACTGATCATGCAGGTATTGCCACGCAAATGGTAGTAGAAAGAAACTTGGCTCAAAAAGGTATTACTAGGCACGATTTGGGACGTGAAGAATTTGTAAAAACCGTATGGAAGTGGAAAGAAGAATCAGGCGGCACTATTTGTAATCAGCTAAAAAGATTGGGTGCTTCTTGTGATTGGTCACGATCAAGGTTTACAATGGATGAGGGGCTGTCTAATGCTGTGCGTAAAATCTTTGTAAACTTATATAAAGATGGGCTTATTTATAAGGCTAAAAAATTAGTAAACTGGGACTCAAAATTTATGACTGCCGTGTCAGATTTGGAGGTGGTGCAAACAGAAACAGTTGGAAAAATGTATTATTATCGCTACCCAATCAAAGGTATGGAGGGTGAGTTTGTTTGTATTGCAACAACAAGGCCTGAAACGATGTTTGGTGATACAGCAATTGCAATTTCTAAAGATAACGAAAAACTAAAGCACCTTATTGGCAAAGAAGCAGTATTGCCAATAATAAACAAAGTTATTCCTATTGTTGCAGATGAGCATGCAGACCCAGAAAAAGGAACAGGTGCCGTAAAAATTACGCCTGCTCACGATTTTAATGACTTTGAGGTTGGAAAAAGACACAATCTTCCATTGGTAAACATCTTAAACCAAGATGCAACACTAAACGAAAATACCCCATTTGAAGGAATGACTACGGCTGATGCTCGTAAAGCAACTTTAGAAAAGCTCTCTGAGCTTGGGCTAATGGATAAGATTGAAGACAACCAAATGGTAATACCTTATGGTGAGCGCTCTAATGTTGTTATTGAGCCTATGTTAACCGATCAATGGTTTGTAGATGCACCTAAGCTTGCAGTTGAAGCAATAAGAGTTGTTGAAGAAGGCGAAATGCAATTTGTGCCAAAATCTTATGAAAAAACATATTTTGAGTGGATGAGAAAAATTGAGCCATGGTGTATTTCTCGCCAATTGTGGTGGGGACATCAAATGCCAATTTGGTATGGGCCAGATGACAAAATCTTTTGTGAAGAAGATGAGCAAACTGCTCAAATTGAGGCAGAAAAACATTATGGCAAAAAAGTTGAATTAGTTAGAGAAACAGATGTTCTAGATACTTGGTTTTCTTCTGGACTATGGGCTTTTTCTACTTTGGGATGGCCAGATAATGAGAGTGAATTTTTAGAAAAATTTTATCCAACATCTGTTTTGGTTACTGGTTTTGACATTATCTTCTTTTGGGTTGCTAGAATGATGATGATGAGTATGTATATGATGAAAAAAGTGCCATTTAAAAAAGCATATATTCATGGACTTATTCGTGATGAACATGGTCATAAAATGTCTAAATCTAAAGGAAACACAGTTGACCCAATGGATACAATAGAAAAATATGGTGCTGACGCTTTAAGATTTTTTATGGCAGCTATGGAAACTCAAGGTAGAGATATTAATATGTCTGAATCAAGAGTGCAAGGTTATAGAAATTTTGCGACAAAAATATGGAACTCAGCTCGTTTTGGTGAGATGAATGAATGCTCATTGCCTGCTGACTTTGACGAAAATAAAGTCTTGCACCCTGTAAATAAATGGATTGTTGCAAAAGCCAAAGAAGTAAGTGCTAAGCTAACAAATAGTTTGGATAATTATCGTTTTTCTGATTCTGCAAATATTATCTATCAATTTGTTTGGGGAAGTTTTTGTGACTGGTATATTGAGATGATTAAGCCAATTTTTTATGGTGATAATGAAGAGCAAAAAGCAGAAACAAGAGCAAGCTTTGCTTGGGTGTTAGATAGAATATTGATTATTTTGCAGCCATTTATGCCGTTTATTACTTCTGAACTTTGGAATCAAACTGCTCAAAGAAAAGAAGAGCTTATGTTAGCGCCTTGGCCTAGTGAAGAAAAGTTTGATGATTCTGCAATCAAAAATATTGATTGGGTAATTGAACTTATTACCAATATTCGCTCTCTTCGAGCAGAAATGAATTTGCCTGCAGGCGCAAAACTTACGGTTTATTTAAAAGATGTGAACCTAGAATCTTTGGATAATATGCAACAGTTTAGAACAATTATTTGTTCTTTGGCAAAGCTAGAATCTATCTCTGCTTATAGTGGAGAGGTTACTTCTGATATGGTGCAATCGGTGTTTAGAGAAGCAACAATATTGGTTCCGCTAAAAGGTGTTGTTGATTTTGCTGCTGAAAGAGAGCGTTTGACTAAAGAGCTTGCAAGCATTAATATTAACTTAGATGGATATGCCCGAAAACTAAATAATCCAAGTTTTGTAGAAAGAGCTCCTAAAGAAGTTGTTGCAGAAGAAAAACGACGTCAAGAAGAGGCTTTTGAAAATAAAGCAAAGATTGAAGAGGCATTAAGCCGTATTATAGGTTTGTAATAAATCAAGGACGCCTTAAATAGGGCGTCCTTGATTTTTGTTTGGTTTGAACTTTTATATTTGATTTTGTGTAACAACAAACCCCTGCAGAGCAGGGGTTTGTTGTTTTAGATACTTATTTTCTTCTTAAAAAAGATGGAATTTCTAAATCTAAGCCAGAATTGTCATTATCTTCTATAAAAGATTGGCTTGTTGGCTCTTGATAATGTTCAGGCTCGGTTTTTTTTCTGCGGTTTCTTTTGGCAATAGAAAAACCAGTTACTCTTTCTATTAGAGTAGGAGTGTATTCGTCTTCTTCATTAACAATAAATTTTTCTGCTTCATCTCTTTGGTTGTTAAAAGTTTGAGGATTATGACTAAATAGCTCAGGTTCTTCTTCTATAATATGAGTTGAGTTTTTGGGGCTAAATTTATTGTTTTGGTTTGATAAAATGTTTTTTAGTTGAGTATCTATATCGTTTTTTTCACCTTTGTTAATTGCACTAAACAAAGATGATGCTTGTGGAATGTCGTTGATTGCAGAAGATGAGGCTGACAAGTGGTTGTTGTTTTCTTCTTCTTTTTCTTCGTTTATGTATATCTCAGGTATTTCTTCATCAAAAATACTTTCTTCAAACTCTATGCTTTGTTCTATTGGTGCTTCGTTTACAGATGTTATTTCTGCTTCTTCTATGTCTGCTTGAAACTGGCTAAAATTCTCTTGTTCAAAATCTGCACTATAGCTTGGCTCTTCTTGGGTAGGTTCTATTGTTGCAGAAAACATTGCCAAGTTGGAATCTAAGTCTTCGTTTGTGGTAGTTGCTGCTAATGCTTCATTTGTGTAGCTTTCGGCAATATAATCATTTTTTTGATTAATTATTTTTGGTGTTTCTACATAGTTAGGGTTTGCATCTTGTATGCCTGTTGCTACAATAGAAACTCTAATTTTACCATTTAGGCTCTCGTCAAAACTTGAGCCAAAAATAATTTGAGCATTTTCGTCAACTTCTTCTTTTATGCGGTTAGCCGCTTCGTCAACCTCAAAAAGGGTAATATCCATGCCACCGGTAATATTGATTAATACGCCTCTAGCACCCTTCATGTTGCTGTCATCTAATAATGGGTTGCAAAGCGCTTCTTCTGCCGCTCTTATGGCTCTATTTTCGCCTTCAGCTTCGCCTGTTCCCATAATTGCTCTGCCTTTGTCTTCCATAATACTTTTGATGTCGGCAAAATCTAGATTGATTAGCCCTGGCATCATCATAAGGTCGGTAATGGAGCGAACACCTGAGTATAAGACGTTATCTGCCATAACAAAAGCGTCGGCAAGAGTAGTGTTTTTGTCAGCAATTCTAAATAGGTTTTGATTGGGAATTATGATTATGCTGTCTACGGCAGAAACAAATTCGCTAACGGCTTCTTCGGCAATTTGAGAACGTTTTTTTCCTTCAAATTGAAAAGGCTTGGTAATAACGCCAATGGTTAAAATGCCTTTTGCCTTTGCAATGCGAGCAACAACAGGGGCTGCTCCAGAGCCTGTTCCACCGCCCATGCCCGCGGTAATAAACACCATATTTGCACCTTCTAACTCTTTGGCAATTTCTGCTTCGGCTTCTTCTGCAGCTTTGCAACCAACTTTGGGATCTGCACCAGCACCTAGCCCGTGAGTTGTTTCTATGCCTAGTTGGATTTGGCAAGTGGCTTTAGAATTTGCCAAAGCTTGAGCATCGGTATTTGCAACAATAAAGTCCACACCTTCTAGTTTTTTGGTAATCATATTATTAACAGCATTGCCGCCACCGCCGCCAACTCCTATTACAGAGATGCGAGGTTTTAGGGTTATCATGTTTGTTTCTGGTACACCTAATTTTATAGACATTTTTTGCTCCAATCAAAGTTTAGCTTATTGTCTATAATAAAACAAAATAGATTAAGGTTTGGTTACTAAATATATATTTTTTGATTATATTTATTAAAAATTTTGCCTTATCCAGCTAATAATTTTGTTCAATCCTTTAGAATCTGTATTTGCTGGTTTATTTATAATTTTTGTGGGCTTGCGTTCTGTGTAGTTTATGACAAATAATAACAAACCAATAGCCGTAGAAAATGCAGGAGATTGCAAGACTTGATGATTAGATATGTCTAATATATTGTGAATGTTGCGGCTTTTGCCAAGGCGAACTTGCTTGTCTAAAATCATTGTTGCAACTTCTCTAATTCCTTGAAGTTGGCTACTGCCGCCTGTTAAAACAATACGATGAGCAGAAACATCGCCAAGCCCTTGTTCTGCTAATTTTTGATGAACAAGTTCAAATATCTCTTCTACTCTTGGGGCTATTATTTTTATTAGCTCAGATTTGGGGACTTGCTTTATGAGAGCGTCATCTTCTTCGCCAATTGGATAAACATCTATGCTTTCTATCTCATCTTGGCGTGTTAAAAAAGCACAGCCATGCAAATTCTTGAGTTTTTCGGCATAAACAAAAGAGGTGGTTAGCCCCCAAGCAATGTCACTTGTAATATTGTCTCCACCGACAGCTATTGAGCTAAAATATACTGGATGTCCGTTTTTGAAAGTAGCAATATCTGTTGTGCCTCCTCCAATGTCAATTACGGTTGCTCCAAGCTTTTTTTCATCTTCTACAAGGCAAGAAAGAGCAGAAGCATAAGGAGAAAGAGCTCGCTCAACAATTTCTAAATGAGAGCCGTCTAATACGGTTTTGGAATTTTGATAAGATGAGCTTTGTACTAACCCCAGCAAAACATCAACAGAAAGATTCTCACCATAAAGGTTGCGAGGGTCATTTGTTTCTTCCCCATAATCTAGGCGGTATCCTGTTGGCATACAGTGAATAAGCTCGTTGTTTTCAACATTTATTTTGTTGATACCTTTTTCTATTACTTTTTTAATGTCGGCTTCTGTAATTGGTTTGTTTTTGTTAAGGTTTATTGTTGCGGGCTTTACGTTGCTTTTGATTTTGCTGCCAGAGATATTGATAATTACTCGGTTTACTCTTTTGTCTGCCATTTGTTCGGCAGCTTCAACTGCATCACAAACACTAATTGTTGCTTTTTTTATATCTGTTATCACTCCATTTTTTATACCTTTTGAGGCATTATAGCCATATCCAGCTATTGAGATTTTTTTATCTCTACCAATATTGGCAATAATGCAACATACTTTTGATGAGCCTATATCTAGGGCTGCAATTGTTGTTTGTCGGTTAAAAGAATGATTCAATTTATGCTCCGTTTTGCTAGTTTTTGTTTGCTTTTATTGAAGAATCTTGGCTTGTTACCAAAACTTTATTATCAAATCTTACATCAATTATGGTTAATTTACGTTTAAGAATTCCTTGTGTTTTGTTTAATTTTATTAATTTTTTCCATGCGTTTTCAATATTTTTTTCTGGAAGTTTTAT
>CAYJKS010000036.1:8064-8792 GCA_964370705.1 uncultured Azospirillaceae bacterium | reverse complement strand
ACGCACAATTTTTCGCAACTCATCAATAGCAACTAACTGATTTTTTTCATCCTGATAATGCCAATAAGTCCAGCCGTTACAAGCAGGTGCGTTTTGGGCACTTGCTCCCATTTGGTGAATCGAGCCATTGCCAAATGTAGACACTAATGTGCCATCTGTGCGAATTAGAGCACTTACATTTCCTTTAGAATCAAAGAGTTTGTCACCAGCTTTAAGCAAGCCACATTCAATAACAGAACCAAAAGGAATACGAGCCTGACGTTTTTTGGTCGTATATTCCAAGCAAGCTCCATTTCTAATTGGTGTAACAGCATCAATACGCTCTTTTGCACCTTCAATATAAGTTTTGTCTTTTTCTATACCAATAAAGTTACGTCCCATTTTTTTGGCAACAGCTCCAGTTGTTCCTGTTCCAAAAAATGGATCTAAGACAACATCTCCAGTTTTTGAAGAAGAAAGCAAAACTCTATATAGCAAAGACTCTGGTTTTTGAGTTGGGTGCAATTTTGAGCCATTTTTATCTTTTAGTCTTTCTTTGCCTGTGCATAATGGCAATTGCCAATCGCTACGCATTTGCAAATCCTCGTTAAGAGCCTTCATTGCCTCATAATTAAAAGTATATTTAGATTTTGGCGATTTAGAAGCCCAAATCAAGGTCTCATGAGCATTCGTAAAACGTGTTCCCTTAAAATTTGGCATTGGGTTAGTCTTATTCCAGATAATATCAT
>CAYJKS010000036.1:285-8054 GCA_964370705.1 uncultured Azospirillaceae bacterium | reverse complement strand
ACCCAAATTGTGCCGTCTTCTTTTAGCACTCTTCTTGCAGCACTAAGCCAGTCTTTGGTATAATCATCATAGGCTTTTAATGACTCAAAACTATCCCATTCTTCATAAACGCCCTTAACATCTGAGTTGTCTGGACGAGTTAGCTTTTCTCCCAATTGCAGATTATAAGGAGGATCTGCAAAAATAACATCAACAGAATTTTCTTCCATTGCATTCATTGCTTTAACACAATCATCATTTATTATGGTATTAAGAATAGTTTTGTTTGCTATATTCATATCATTTCGCCATATCTATTTTTACAACAATGTGAGTATTACAAAAAATAGTTATAAAACTATTAACAAAATAAACAAAAAATTATTTTTTAATAAAATTTGTCAAAAAAATATTTTTTATAACAATACAAAAACAAAAAAAGCCTCCACTTAGTGAAGACTTTTTTGTTATAAATTGCACAAACTGTTATGAGAGTTTCTTTCTTTTGTTTGTAACTCTCTTTTTGAGTAGTGCTGCCGTAGCAACATCATACTCTTTGCCGTCAAAACAAGCGGTTACCATTTGAAGAGGACCAACCGAGATAAACAGTTTTTGCTCTGCTCGGGTCAAAAGATCGAAATTGTCTACAAAGTAGATTTTTGCCTCTTTCCTTCTTTCGCTATCAGCCAATATTGCTTTTAGTGTTCCCTTAGATAGTCTTGTCTCTTGAATTTGTGCTGAAAAATTTTTTACGTCCATAATTATAAAGTTTTAATATAAGAAAAATAGGTTCATTAACTAAACAAATACCAGCAATTAGACAAAATGTCAACAAAAAAAATCACTTTTTTTTATTTTTTATCAAAAAAAATGACACTGCCAAAGCAAATGCCATTTTTTTGTTAAAATTACTAAGCAAAAATCTCTATTCGCACTTACCATTAGCTTGAACCTGAGCCCAAAGATTAAGACCTGCTTCTTGTGTTTGAGCATTTAGCACATCACTTTGCCAAAGACTTTTGCCATTTTCTTCAACTTCTCTTCCTTTGGTTTGTTGATACAACTCATTATATGGAGCTAAGATTGTTTTTAATGCCTCATTTTCAATAGAGCAAAACTTGCTATAATCTTCTGTAATCGAATCAATTTCTAAAACATCAACAAATTCAATATCACAATAGCCTTCAACATATTCAACCTTTAAGCCAGACTTAGACGCAAAACCTGCTTCTTCATATATTTTTTCGCCTGTTGCATAATCACCTTCTTCTGCACAACGATTAAGAATAAATAACATTTGCTTAGCATCTTCATAAGGAACATAAGTGCCAACATTTTCGTCTAATCTCAAGGCTACCAATTGATTATAACTTGTTAGTTGCCCTATCTTCTCACTTGACAAACCAAGAACAAATGGAGTCATTTCTACCATACAATAGCCATCTTGCATTCCCAAAATTGATGCTTGCACAAAAGATAATTCACTTTCTCCTAAAGCAGGCTCACAATTTGCTAGAGCAGTTGCAAATTCAGGAGAAAACTCATCTAACCTTGCCTCATAATCAGCAACCTCTTCCCTAGATGCTTCCTTATAATTACCATTACATATTTTATTTCTTAATTCTTTCATTGTAATATTAAACAAACTATCTGTCATTTTAGTTTTTACTGCAACTCTTTTGCCATTTTTGTCTTTTCTATAACGACTACCATCATCAATAGTTATTGTAACTGGCTTGTTAGAAGTATCTGACATTGCTTTTACAATTTTATCTAGCTGAGCTGGATTAGCTTTGCAAAATGATGTATGAGTAAATGAGCCATATTGTTTTTGTTCAACCGAAAAATGACACAAAGAATCTTCTTTCCAACCTTCAATACTAATATTTACATCAAAAAACTTTCCTCTAGATTCGGCAAAGTATGGATTATTACTAGCAAAATTTTCAGAAAAAGGAGCACAACTTTGTGCTGCTGCCAATAAATCATTACTAAAGTTATAGAACACAACATCATTATTTACATATTCTACAACATCATTATTTTCTATTTTTTTTGCTTCTTGGGCACAAAGGTCAAAACCAACAAAAGTGCTTGCAAAAAGCATGGTTGTTAACAAAAACTTGTTCATATCTTTAACTCCATAAAATTTAATAATTATAGCTAGCTCGATTATATTATGGCTCAACAAAGAGTCAATGATTATAATCTAGTTTTTAGATAAATGATAATTGACAGCTACGTTTAAAATAGTAAAATGCAATCTCAGTTTTTTTGCAAAAGGACAAATAATGAAAAAGATTACTCAAAATCAAGATATTTTTGTGAGCAATTGGTTTGATAAATTAACAAATATTATCCAAAATAATGGAGATTTATATAGCTTTATTGTTAATAAAGACAAAGATTTTGATAAAGTTTATCTAGAAGAACGCACCAAAATAGATGTTAAAAATCAAATTGCTTTGCAAAAAGAGCTAAACACTAAAATAAAAGAACAAAAAGATTTTGCAACCTTTGACAAAAGATTGTCTGCCTTTGAGCAAGCACTATACCTTCTTCAAAATAATTCCACACTTGAACAAGGTGCAATCAGCAAGATTATTGATTTTTATGCAAAAAACGGTGGATTTAGCAAAAACTTGATTATCTCTTTTGAGCAAAAAGCAAATAACATCATAGATAAAATGATGCACGATAAACAATATGAAAAAAACAACCAAGAACTACATAAATTTATGCAAGCCTGCATAAAAACAAAACTATCAGAAAGCCTACAAAACACTTCAAAAACATTCGATTTGCTACAAAAAAAATTTGCTAGACTTCTTAATGGAGAGTCACAAGAACAAATAAATTTAATCCAACCCCTTATAGAACAACAAAAAGAAGTACTTACCAAAGAGATTAAACAAATAGACTACAAATATAATATGACGAAAAAAAGCATAAATTTTGCCAAAGAAATATATATAAAAGATGAAGATATTAAAAAAAGCAAAGAGCTAGAAAACAAAATTATTAGAGAATTTGTGAGTATTTTTAAGAAAAAAACCTCAAATCCAAGTTCTTATATAACCAACATAAACAACTTTGAAGAAAACACATTGGTTATTTTTAAGCTTTTGATTTGTATTAACAATCAAGATATATTTAATAACATTCTAAAACTATGTCAGATAAATCTCTCATACGAAGACAGTGCCAATCCGCATTTTTGGTATGGCAAAAAGCTAGAAAATAATAACTCCAGTAGCCTAAATCAAGAATTATGGTCACCAATAATGAGCATAAGAAGCGCCAAACAAAAACTTATCCCATTTATAAAAATCCTTAACTTTGCTGGCATCAAAACATCTATCATAACTCCCATATCCGCACAAGATTTATTGCAAGGAAATGAACAAGCTACAAAAAACTTTACAAGCGATGAGTTATTATCACTTATTCTAAAGCTAAAGTTTAATCGTGACGGCATAAAATGGGAAGAAAGATCAGAGACAGACAAATCTATTATTGCGCAAATTTATAATGTGCCAATTTTTCAAAAGCCAGCAGGATACAATACAAATAAAAACTCAAAACAAGACATTAGCAACCTTTATTCAAGCAATCTCTTCTTATTTTTAGGCTCTTCTTTTCTAAAAAATCCTTTGGTTATACAATCAATAACAACAGGGGCACCTACCCTTTTTGCCTCTCCTAATGTTGATTATGCTCTTAATTGTGTAACTAACATTGGCGAAGCCAACGGCAAACCTGTAAATATTAACTTTATTAATGTTTATAAACAAGGCAACAAAAATATTTTTTATAAAAATACTAACTCAGATACTCCTAACGAAGTAAGTAGGCTCGAAGCAACTTCAAATCATTTGCAAGGTATTTTTTATACAACCGCTATTGCTCTAGAACAAAACCCTTTAGTTGCTCAGTTTATGCAGATAGACTGCACATACAGAACCGCTCCCAAAGAAGTAGTCTCTTATTTTATAGATTTGTCAAATACAATAGAACCAACTATAAAAAAAATTGCTCAAGCATTTTTTGGTGACGTCAAAAGCTCTTTTTCTTCTCAGCCAGATATCTTACAAAGGCTTACTGCTCAAACAAAAGAATATAAAAATCTTTTATCAAAACCCGTAAAAGAAGCTGAAACTATAGCTAAACCTATATCTGAACCTATAGCCAAAGAGCAAAATATTGCAAAAAAAGCACCAAATATTAGCCCTATTGCTCCCCCAAAAATACAAAATCTGCAAAGACCACCAGCCTTGTCATCAAAACAAAAAACACCTGAGTTAAAAAAAAGCAAAATAGGCAAAATATTAAAAAAAATAAAAAAACCTTTTAAATAAAAGCAAAGAGAGACAATTATGAATATTGAAGAAGAAATTACAAAAATAAAAGAACGCAACAATAAGGTAGAATGCGAAAAAGCTTGGGAAACAAGTAAAACTCGCAAATCTGTTATTGCCATTACAACTTATTTGGTAATGGTTTGCATTATGTATGTCTTAAAGTTAGAAAACCCTCTTATTGGAGCAATTATCCCCACAATTGGCTTTGTGCTTTCTACAATCAGTGTTAGTTTAATCAAATCAATTTGGATAAAAAAGTTTTATAAATAATTAAACGCTTTTGCTTCAATATCCTTAAAGTATTTTACAATCTCTGGACTTAGCTTTGTGGTTGCCTCTTCATCACAAACAATAATTGCATATCTATGCATTTGCAAAACGCTAATTGTCCACAAATGATTAATAATTCCTTCTATTGCATAATAAACTGCTTTTGCTTTTTTGTTACCATTTGCAATAATCAACACTTCTTCAGCATCCATAATTGTTCCAACGCCAACAGTTAGTGCTGTTGTTGGCACTTTTGCAAGATTATTGTCAAAAAATCTAGAATTAGCTTTTATTGTATCTTGGGTTAAAGTTTTTACCCTTGTTCTTGAACTCAAAGAAGATGCTGGCTCATTAAAAGCAATATGTCCATCTTCGCCAACACCACCAACAAATAAATGAATTTTGCCATATCTTCTGATTTTATCTTCATAATCTTGGCATTCTTTTGCATAATTTTTGGTTAGCCCGTCCAAAATATTCACATTTTCTTTTTTTATATCAATATGCTTAAAAAAGTTCTCCCACATAAAATAATGATAGCTTTGTGGGTGCGAAGGACTTAATCCAATATATTCGTCCATATTAAAGGTTACAACATTTTCAAAAGAAACTTTGCCTTCTTTGTAAAGTTTTATAAGCTCCTGATACATTCCAATTGGAGTAGACCCTGTTGGCAACCCAAGCACAAAAGGTTTATTAACTGTTGGTCGAAAAGCATTAATTTTATACACTACGTAGTTTGCTGCCCATTTTGAACAATCTTGATAATCTTGATTTATTATCACTCTCATCTTTTTTCCTTTCTATTACTTTGTTGCCAATTATAGTTCTAATCAAGTTATACTTTCTATCAAACATAATCAAATCTGCTTTATACCCAGATTTTATAACCCCAATATCGTCAACCCCCATAATTCTGGCTGGGTTTGTTGCTGCCATTTTTATAATTTTTTGAATAGGAATACCATAAGAAACAAAATTTGTCACAGCATCCCACATAGTAATTGCAGAACCAACAATCACGCCATCAGATTTTCTTCTAAAGCATTTGTCAAAATAAATAAGAGAGTCTTCTGGCAGTTCACTTTTAGTTGCTTTTAGGGCATCTGTAACCATAACCAATTGTTCTATTGGCTTGGTGTTTGTCATATATTTGATTAGCTCTGGAGCAACGTGTATTCCGTCACCAATAAGCTCGCAAGAAATCTCTGGCAAAACAAGCCCTGCCCCCACAATGCCCAATTTGCGGTGATTAAGCTCGCTAACAGCATTAAAAAAATGAGTAATATGTGTAATTCCCAAAGAGCAAGCGTGCATCATTTGTTCATAAGTTGCATTAGAATGCCCTGCTTGTAGCACAATACCTTTTTCTTTGGCATAATTTGCAAGTATTTCAATATTTTCTAGCTCTGGAGCAACCGTCATATTAATTATCTTACCCTTAGACGCCTGCCAAAAGCTTTCCATAAGCTCAATATTGATTTCTTGAATATCATGAACAGATTGCCCTCCAACCTTTTCTTTTGATAAAAATGGGCCTTCTAAATGTATTCCAAGAATTCTTGCTCCTTCTTCCCTGCCCATAGCATTTACTATATTTTCTATTTTTTTGATTGTTTTATCTGCCGACACTGTTCCCATTGTTGGAATAAAAGATCCCACACCATATTGAGGCAAGGCCTTAGACATTTTGAGCACATCATCTGTCGATTGACTTGCACTAAATCCTTCCATACCATGAATATGTGTATCAACAAGAGCTGGAGCCAAATAAGCTCTATTAGCATCTATTTTTTTTGCAAGTTTGATAGGTTTTATATTTGCGAATTCTTCTCTACTATATACATTTTCTATTATCCCATTTTTAATATAAACAGCACCATTTTCTATCAACGAAAAACCTGTCAAAATAGTAGCGTTAAAAATATAAATATCAGAATTCATGCTCACCTCATTATCAAAATATATTTCTAATTATTACGCACTCTAATCTATAAATCAAGATAAATATATAAAATAAATCTTGTAATTTTATAATTAATAATTAATTTAAATAATGGAAATAATTTTATAGGAGAAAAAATATGAAAAAAACTTTATTCTTTTTATCTGTATTAACAATTTTTGCTTTGAGTATAAATGCTAATGCAATGGATAAAAAGTCTCATAAAAAAGGTGGCTTTAAGGGACCTTCTATTGAATCATCAACCGTAAAAAATGCAAAAGAAATGTCTGATGATACTTTTGTTGTTTTGGTAGGTAACATCACCCAAAACATTGGTTCTGAATTATATGTTTTTTCTGACAAAACTGGAACAATTAATATAGAAATTGATGACGAAGATTGGAACGGACAAGAAGTCGAAGTCACAGATATTGTAGAGATTAGAGGTAGTATTGAAAAAAATATGGTAAGCCCTGCTATTGTTGAAGTTGAGCAAATAAATATTATAAATCAATAACATAATATATTATAAAAATGCCTCAGAACTTATCTGAGGTTTTTTTTATCTTTTTTTTGACAAAATTCTGGACATTTTTATTTTTTTGTATACAATAAAAATAACTTTTAAGGAGTCGTGTCATGATTATAAAAGCAAATTTAGATAAAGAAAAAACCTTAATAAACAAATTCAAAGAACTTCTAAATAGATCATCATGTCCTAAAAACACGTCACGCTATAATAAAAAACGCAAATATAACAAAACAAAAAATCCCCAAAAAAATAATGAAGATTATGATGTGCAAACTCAAATTGCCATGCTTCTTAAGGCTCACAACTTTATTTCTCAAGGTCGCAACAATACAACACTAGAGTTTAAGGACGAAAAAAAGATTATTCGCTTAGATTTTGATGGAATAGTTCACTATAATCCATCAAAACACGATTCTGTTTATATATATAAAAAAAATTATGCTCAATATTTGAACAAATATGGCGGTGGTGTAATAAAAAGACACAAGTTTAATGACTATGACCTAAACCAATCTAGCATTTGGCAGTTTATGAGCAACTTTAGTAATCTAAAACAACTTAGACCGTTAATAATAAACACTCTAATAAAATATGGAATTCCTCCATATAATGTCAAAAAATTATGCTTAAACGATTTTTTAGATATTTTTCAAGAAAAAAACAAAGCCCTAAAAGAAGAAAA
>CAYJKS010000036.1:0-275 GCA_964370705.1 uncultured Azospirillaceae bacterium | reverse complement strand
CAGTTAAGGAATATTTGTTTGAGGACAAAAAAAGAAGAAACCTACGCATTTTTGCTTATGCCTATGGCAAAGAATATGCTCAAATAATGAAATTTATGGGCAATAGCACTGAAGAAATAGAAAAAAACATCAATTTAATGAAAAGAGGTGTTTCTCCCAAAGGTTGGGATATGCACCACAAAATAAACGTATCTAGATTTTATGAAGCATCAAGCCCAGATATGGTCAATGACATTTCTAACATGATGATAATACCAAACTTCCCTCATCATAGG
>CAYJKS010000035.1:0-8795 GCA_964370705.1 uncultured Azospirillaceae bacterium | reverse complement strand
AGCCCTAACAAGTGGTTATATGCAAACAAAAAACTTGTCGCAAGCCCCCAAAGAGCAAGAGCCAGCAAAAGAAACAAGCAATACCCCTACTCTTGCACCAACTCAAACAAATACAATAACTGAGCAAGCGGCACCTGCTCCTGTTGCAACTATTTCTGAGAATTTTGACAATATTTTGGTTGAACAAGAGCCCTCACCTAGCATAGCCAATACCACAACAAGCACAGCAGAGCGTGCGGTTTCTACAACATCTGCACCAGTTGCACAGCAGGCACCACAATTGATGCAGCCAACTCAAACAGGAGGTGCTTTTGGCGATTTCTTAGACTCTGTTGTTAGCTCAATTTCTGGGGTTGCCTCGCATACTCAAGAGCAAATAAAACAAGAAGCTTTTAATCCCAATAACTATCCAGCAATAACAGGCGTTGCAAAGGTTATAACTGGTGACAATATTATGGTTGGACAAGATAATGTAAAAATTTTTGGTGTTGCTGCTCCAATAGCAGACCAAACCTGTGCAGATTTTAGGGGTAGGGCTTATCCATGTGGACTTAATGCAACACGCTGGCTAAATAGTTGGATTTCTGGTTATGAAGTAGAATGTAGAATTATTCAGCATGATGGCAAAGGTAATCTTGTAGGGACTTGTCAAATAGGGAGTTATGATATTGGTGCAGCTCTTGTTAACGCAGGTTGGGCAATTGCTGACACAAGAGTTATAGGAATTTATGTTCCTTATCAAGCTCAGGCTCAGGCAGAAAAAAGAGGTTTGTGGCAAGGGCAGTTTTATAAACCTTGGGATTGGCTAGAAATAAAATCTATGAAGCCAAAGATAAAAATAATCAAACCAAAAAGAAAGAAAAAAGGCAGTATTTTAGATGTCTAATGCAATAAATAATAGCCGAATATGGATAAGCCATAGCGAAGAAGATACCATAAACTTGGGCAAAAAACTTGCAAGTTTTGCCAAACAAGGTGACAGTTTTTTGCTCTTTGGCACTTTGGGTATGGGCAAAAGCACACTTGCAAGAGCATTTATTATAGAGTTGACAAATGCACAAGAGGTTCCTAGTCCAACTTTTACGTTAGTGCAAACTTATGAGAGCAACAATTTTGATATTTATCATTATGACTTATATCGTATAAAAAGCCCTGAAGAAGTTTTTGAACTAGGAATAGAAGATGCGTTATATCAAGGTGTTAGCCTAATCGAATGGGCAGAAAATATGGGTGGTTATATACCTAAAAAAAGTTATATAGTAGAAATCACCCCATTTGATACCGCGAGAAAAATAACAATAAGTACTCAAGACGATGCTAATTTTGAGAGGCTAAAAAAACTTTGAAGACAACAAATATTCATGCAACTTGTGTTTCTTTTGAGGGTAAAGGCATTTTGCTTGTTGGCAAAAGCGGTGCAGGTAAGTCAGATTTTGCGTTAAGGCTTATAACTCAAAAAGGTGCGCTTTTAGTCGCAGACGATAGGGTAGACTTGTGTGCAAAGCCCAATATGGTATTTGCATCTTGCCCTCTAAGCATAAAAGGCTTGTTAGAGGTAAGAGGTGTTGGCATTTGTGAGTTTGATTTTTTGGAAGAAGCATCAATAGATTTGGTTGTTGAGTTAGTAGCCACACAAGAGCTAGAAAGACTTCCAAACATAGAAAGTTATGATCTTTTGGGCAAAGACATACCCAAAGTTAAGCTAAGCCCCTTTGAACAATCTAGCACAGAAAAACTAATGCTTTTGCTCAAAAAAACCTTATAAAAAGTCTTTTAATAAAACAAATAGGCTATTGCTTTATTTATGTCATTGTTTTATTATACAAATCATATTCAAATAATCTAAAGAAAGGTCATATATTGAGAAATTTTATTGAGAACTCATTAAGAACCTTAGGCAAGCCCTTGGTTAGTTTTGTTAAGAGCTTTGGTGATTTGTCGACTTTTGCCTCTAGAGCTGTTTATAATTGCATAACCCCACCGTTTTATCCCAAACTTTTGCTCAAGCAAATAGCTGAGATTGGTTTTTATTCTTTGCCTGTTGTTGCCTTAACAACAGTTTTTGCTGGTATGGTAATTGCTTTGCAAACTCATTCGGGGTTCTCTAGTTATGGCTCAGAAAGTGCGGTTGCATCTGTTGTGCTAATTGCAGTAACAAGGGAGCTTGCTCCAGTTTTTTCTGGACTAATGGTTGCGGGTAGAGTAGGGGCTGCCATGGCAGCAGAAATTGGCACAATGCGTGTTACTGAGCAGATTGACGCTTTGACAACATTATCTACCAATCCTTTTAAGTATCTGGTTGCACCACGTTTGCTTGCTGGCACAATAATTGTTCCTGTTCTTGTTGTGATTGGCGATGTTATTGGTATTTTTGGTGGGTACATAATTGCTACTTATCAACTAGATTTTAATCCTGCAAATTATATTAATACTACAATTTCTCAATTGCAAAGCGTAGATATTATAATTGGACTAGTTAAGGGTGCAGTATTTGGCTTTATAATATCGATGATGGGTTGTTATAATGGCTACAACTCTAAGGGAGGAGCACAAGGAGTAGGTGAGGCAACAACAAATGCAGTGGTTACTTCTTCTATTTTAATCTTAATATTTAACTATATTATTACAGGAATGTTTTTTACAAGATAAGGTAATATATTATGGCAAACAACAAAATAGAGATAAAAAACTTGCACAAGGCCTTTGGCGACAAAGTTGTTTTAGACGGAGTTAATCTGGAGCTAGAAGAAGGAAAATCTTTGGTAGTCATTGGTGGCTCTGGAACAGGAAAATCTGTTTTAATAAAAACTATACAAGGGTTAATAACTCCAGATTCTGGCTCTGTAATTGTTGATGGACAAGATACATCAAAAAATTCTGCAAAACAAAATGAGGAATTATATGCCAAGATGGGTATGCTTTTTCAGGGAGGAGCCTTGTTTGATAGCCTTAGCGTTTGGGAAAATGTTGCGTTTTCTTTGTTAGAAAACAAAAAAATGCCTCGTGGTCAAGCAAAAGAAAAAGCCATAGAGGTTCTTGGACAAGTTGGATTAGGAGCAAATATTGCCGATTTGTCGCCAGCGGAGCTTTCTGGCGGAATGCAAAAACGTGTTGGTTTGGCAAGAGCTATTGCCAACAAGCCAGAGATAATCTTTTTTGATGAACCAACAACAGGATTAGACCCAATAATGGCAGATGTTATTAATGACTTGATTATAGAATCTGTTAAAAGCATAGGGGCAACAGCCTTAATAATTACACATGACATGGCTTCTGCTCGCAAAATCGCCGACAAGGTTGCTATGCTTTATAAAGGAAAAATCGTTTGGCAGGGAGATGTTGCTCAAATGGACACAACTGACAACGCCTATGTTCGCCAATTTATAAATGGTAGCTCCAATGGTCCAATAAAGGTAGAGATTAAATGAAAAAATCTAGTATAGAGTATTCTTGCCAAGAATGTGGCTCTGTTTATCCCAAATGGCAAGGAAAATGCGATTCTTGCGGAGAATGGAATACAATTATTGAGCAAAAGGTTGGCGGAGAAGGGTTTTCTAATTTTAATCACAAGAAAAAAGGCAAAGAAATAGACTTTGTATCTCTTAGCGGTCAGACCCAAAATACTCAAAGACTAAAAACAAGCATCAAGGAACTAGATAGGGTATGTGGCGGTGGTTTGGTTGCTGGCTCAGTTATTTTGGTTGGAGGTGATCCTGGCATTGGAAAATCTACACTTTTATTGCAAGCATGTGCAAGCATAGCCAATCTACCCGAAAAACCAGAATGTTTTTATATATCAGGAGAAGAGGCTGTTGATCAAGTTAGACTAAGAGCCAAAAGACTAAAATTAGAGAATTCTCCAGTTAACTTAGCGTCTGCTACTGAGGTAAAAGATATTATATCTACATTAGAAAAAACCGATGCAAAAGTTGTGGTAATAGATTCTATTCAAACTATGTATTTAGAAGAAGCAGAGTCAACACCAGGCAGTGTATATCAAGTTAGGGCGTGTGCGTATGAGCTAATAAAGCTTGCCAAGAAAAAAGGTTTTTGCCTTTTTTTGGTCGGGCATGTAACCAAGCAAGGAGCTATCGCAGGCCCAAGAATTTTGGAGCATATGGTAGATACGGTTCTTTATTTTGAAGGAGAAAGAGGACATCAATTTAGAATCTTGCGTGCAGTAAAAAACCGTTATGGCGCAACAGATGAGATTGGTGTTTTTGAGATGCAAGACAGCGGACTTGTTGAGGTAGAAAATCCTTCGGCATTATTTTTGGCAGAAAGACAAGGCAATATATCGGGCTCTTGTGTTTTTGCAGGTATTGAAGGATCTAGACCTGTATTAGTAGAGATTCAAGCCCTTGTTAGCCAAACAGGTTATTCCACCCCCAAAAGAGCTGTTGTTGGTTGGGATTCTAGCAGACTTTCTATGGTGCTGGCCGTATTAGAGGCTAGGGGAGGTATGAACCTTAGCTCATCAGACGTATATCTTAATATTGCGGGAGGGCTAAAAATTAGTGAACCAGCAGCAGATTTGGCGGTTGCAATGGCAATAGTTTCTTCTTTAACAAACAAGCCCTTGCCTGCAGATATGGTTATTTATGGAGAGATTGGTCTCTCTGGAGAAATTAGGGCAGTCAGCCAACCTAATTTAAGGCTAAAAGAAGCACATAAGTTAGGGTTTCAAAATGCGATTGTTCCCGCTCAACACAAAGACAAAAAAAAGCCTAATTCAGACATTAGTATTCATGAGTTGGGTAATGTTCAAAAATTAATAAATTGGTTTAATTAAGGAGAAGAAAATGCAAATCGGATCAATGGATATAATAATTGTAATAGGGGTAATAATTTCTACGGTAATTGCTTTTAACCGTGGATTTGTCAAAGAAGTATTGGCAATTTTGGGTTGGATACTAGCAACATTTTGTGTTATGTTTTTGTTGCCAATATTCAAACCTGCTGTAAGTGGCTTTATAGATAATCCTGCTATGACAGGAGCTTTTGCTGCATTTTTTATCTTTATAGGTTTCTTTATTATTTGGATATATGGCTCATCAAAAGTTGTTAGCTCTGTTAGATCAAGTCAACTAAGCAGCATGGATAGAATGCTAGGTTTAGGTTTTGGCTTGTTAAGAGCGTTTTTGATTGTGGTTATTGCTAATGTTGTAGTAAGTTGGATTGTGCCTAGAGGTGGTGAGGCTGCTATTTTAAGAGACTCTGGCTTGTTCCAATATGCAGGTAGATATTCTGGATATATTGAAGATATGGTACCACAAAGTGCATTAGACGCAGTAAGCGCTGGCGGATATGTTATTTCTGGAGAAAGCGACAATGCATCTAACGATATGTTTGATCAATTAGCCCAACCAAAAGTAGAAGCAAAAGGCAAAAAAAGAAACCTAATCTTAGACGCATATAATTATGATGACAGACAACAAAAAGCTATGGATAGAATGATAAATATGGTGCAATAGACTTTTGTCTTTTGCACCTATCACATAGTTTTTCTGGAGTTTAGAGCTAGCTGTAGAGTGCCTTCGTCCATATAGTCTAGCTCTGCCCCTACGGGAATCCCTTGTGCAAGGGTAGACAGTTTTATGTCATAATCTTTGAGTTTGGATACAATATAGTGAGAAGTAATCTGTCCATCTATGGTTGCTGGCAGAGCCAATATAACTTCTTTTACTTGCTCTTTGTCAATTCTATTTACTAAGCTTTCAATGTTTAGATCTTCTGGAGTAACTCCATCTAGGGCAGAAAGAACCCCGCCCAAAATATGATACTTTCCCTTAAAAAAGCTAACTCTCTCCATTGCCCATAAATCTGCAACATCTTGCACCAAGCAAATCACAGAGCTATCTCTTTTTTCTAAAGAGCAAATAGAGCAAGGCGAGATAGTGTCGTAATTGCCGCAAACCTCACAAGTTTTTATATTATTTGCAACCTCACTAAGAGCAGAGATTAATGGCAACATAGTGCTTTCTTTTTTCTTTAATAGGTGCAAAACCACACGCCTAGAAGATCTTGAACCCAAAGACGGTAGTTTTGCAATAATTTTAATTAGTTTTTCAATATCTTGACTAGACAACTTTATCTCTTTCTAAAAAGGAAGCTTCATGCCGCCTAAGTCAAGTCCGCCTGTTGCAGACTTCATACCGTCATTTGCCATTTTTTCTACTTTGTTTTGTGCGTCATTGATGGCAGCAACAATCAAATCTTCTAAAATATCTAGATCATCGCAATTAAGCAAAGACTTGTCTATTTCTGCCTTTTGAGCCATAGACTTTCCATTAAGCGTAATTTTTACCATACCACCGCCGCTTACACCTATTACTTCTGCTTGAGCAAGCTTTTCTTGTGCTTCTTCCATCTTTTTTTGCATGTTTTGAGCTTGTTTCATCAAGTCTTTCATATTTAACATTTTATTCCTCACTTATAAAAAATTTTCTTCTATTTCTGTATCTACTTCTATTTCTATTTCTTTATCTGCTTCGCTAACTTTTCTGGTTAGCGTTTCTATTTTTGCACCCGAAAAACTACCAAGAATTGATTTTACTAAAGTCGTTTGTGCAACGTCTTTCTTATCACTTTCTTTTTTTTCTAGCTCTTTAGACGCAATAGTTGTTGTTGCTTTTCCTGGCAAAATATCTAGTGTCCATTTATTGCCTGTTGCTTGTTCTAAGTATTTGTTAAGGTTGGGCAAAAAATCATAAGACAGTCTATCATTAGTCCTAAACTTCATTACATTATTAGCAAATTCTGTAATCTCTATGTCATTTTGAATAGCATATATAATTTTTACTTGCTTAATTTGCTCCAAATATTTAATAAAATCACTTATATCTTCAAATTTTAGATAGTTATTATTTGTCTTATTTTCAATTATTTTGGCATTATTTTCTAGATTAGGAGCGTTGGTTGCTTGCAAAGAGCCTATGCTAGTTTTTTTTTTAACACTATCCAGCACTTCAGCTGGAGAGGGGAGTTTTGCAGAATATGCAATTCTAACCAAAATCATTTCTACGGCATCTATGGGGATTGGGGCGATTTGTAGCTCACTAAGTCCTTTTATTAGCATTTGCCATATACGAGAAAGAACAGCAACATTAACTTTTTGGCTTGTAGAAACAAAAAACTCTTTTTCTGTGTCTGACATAGGACTATTATTAACAAATCCCGACACAAGTAGTGTTTTTGTTAATCCATGAGTAATGTCTATAAGGTCATGAAGCAATGCAGAAGGATTTACGCCATTGGCATAAACTTCTTGCAATTTGTTTAGGAGCAAAGCCATGTCACCGCTAATCATATTGTCAAATATCTCAAATGCCTGACCTCTGTCGGCCATTCCTAGCATATCTTTTACAATATCTACTCTAATCTTGTCATTACCAAGAGAAATAGCCTGATCCATAAGGGACAACCCATCGCGAAGAGATCCATCTGCACTAACGGCAATAAGTCTAAGAGCTTCTTCGTCGGCAGTTAGGTTTTCTTCTTTAACAATTTTGCCAAATCTTTTAATCATATCGCTAACAGAGATTCTTTGTAGGTCAAATCTTTGGCACCTTGACAACACTGTAGATATAACTTTTCTTATTTCTGTTGTTGCAAAAACAAATTTTACGTGAGCAGGGGGCTCTTCAAGAGTTTTTAGCAAGGCATTAAACGCGTTCTTAGAAAGCATATGCACCTCGTCAATAATATATACTTTATAACGAGAATTTGTTGGCTTATATCTTACTCCGTCTAAGATTTCTCTAACGTCGTCTACGCCTGTTCTTGATGCAGCGTCTAGCTCAAGAACATCAATGTTTCTGCCCTCGGCAATAGATTTGCAGTTTTCGCATATTCCACAAGGTTTTGATGTTGGTCCACTTTTACCATCTGGCCCAATGCAGTTAAGAGCTTTGGCAATAAGTCTAGCAGTTGTTGTTTTTCCTACACCTCTAATACCTGTTAAAATATATGCATGGTGTAGCTTGTTATTATTGATTGCGTTTGTAAGTGTTTGCACAAGAGCATCTTGCCCTAACAGGTCTTCAAAAACCTGCGGGCGATATTTTCGCGCTAATACAATATATTGACTATCTACTTTTGTTTCTGTCATAATTTTTCAATCAAAAAAGGTGGGGATAGCTGACCTCAAATACAGTCGTTACGGCTGCTTTCTTCCGAACCTGACCGGATTGGCGATGATTTAATCCAGCTTCCCCAAAAAAACTTATTATAATATTGTAGATTTTTAATCAATTTTCAAGCAAAAAAGTTTGTTCTTCTACAATTAAATTGTCATCTGCCAAATTGCCTTCCTCAGGTAATTCAGGAGTAGCAAAAAACTCATCAATAACTTCTTGGCTATAAAAGTTTTCTACGCGATTATCGTCACTAAGGTTACGACCAAAAATCTCAACTTCTGCCACGTATGCATCCTTGCCAAAAATTAGTGGCGGGTGCATATCATAAAAATCTGCAATATCTGCGTGCTGATCTGCACTTGGTGTGTTATAAAACTTTTTGGGAGCCAAGTTTTTTACAACATCACCGGCTCTTGAATCTCTATAATGTCTAAGCTATGCTCGCTTCTTCCATTATTAAAAAATATAACCACGCCGCTAATACCAATAAATCCATCTGGGTTTGTAATAGCAGAGTTAATATCTTCTGCTTGTTTTTTTGCTAATACAGAGGCAAGGGCAACGGCATCATAAGAAAAAGTGTATAAACTATTTGGATATTCATCAAACAAATAGTGATACTTTTTATTAAAATATATCTTATGGTTTCTTGATAAT
>CAYJKS010000034.1:0-8819 GCA_964370705.1 uncultured Azospirillaceae bacterium | reverse complement strand
GCAAAACTCTTTGCGCTTCTTTTTCTCGGGCAATTTGTCTTTTTGCCTCAATTGATGCAATAGCTTCTTCTTCTATCTCTGCAAGTCTTTCGGCAGAAATATTGTAATAGTCTGGGTGTATTTCACCAAAAGCTAAAAAACCGTGTCTGTTGCCACCGTAGTCAACAAAGGCTGCTTGTAAGGATGGCTCCACCCTAACAATTTTTGCCATATATACATTGCTTTTGATTTGTTTGCGGTTTGAAGATTCAAATTCTACATCTTCTATTTTGTGTCCGTTGGTAATGACTACTCTGGTTTCTTCTGCGTGAGTGTCATCAATTAGCATTTTTTTACTCATATTTTATCCTTTATAAAATATCTGTTTAGATATTTATGGTTATGAGATATCTGAAAAAAATATGCAAATGTACCCTATTTTAGGGTGCCAAAATTTTATAGGAGTTTTTATTAAACTCTTTGGTCATAATTTTGTTTCTTTCTTCCAATTTTTAAGCAAATTATTTTTTGGTTCTTGATTGTATTGCTTAAAATAATATCTCTTTAGTCAAATCTTTTGTTTATGTGTAGCACAACTGCACAAAATTCGCTATGAAAAGTGGCGGCAATCAAATATGAGCAGAAATTTTTTTATTAGACATATTGACCCATATTTAATTATGTTATACTAGACAATTTGTTAGAATATATAAATTTTATAAAATTACAAGATTATTTTTGTTTTTTTGTTATTTTATTTTCTTGCAGTTTTAACTCATTAGTAATAAGTGTAGTTTATATATAAAAAAATGGTTTAATTTATTTATAAGATTGAAAAAAATTTGTTTGCTAAGTTTGCTTATCTAAAAAAAATTTGTTTGACGCTAATAATTGTATTGTTAGCGACGTTTTGCAATAAGTCTTATGCGGCAGAAATAACATCTCTTAGAATTGGACAAGGTATAAGAGATGTTAGAATTGTGCTAGATGCTGAAGCAGACTTCAATTATAATGTTTTTTTGCTAACCTCTCCAAAGAGATTGGTCCTTGATGTGGATAAAATCTTGGTAAATAAAACAATAGAAAAAGTAAAAGATGCTAATAATATTATTGGAAATATTAGAGTAGGTGAGCCAGATAATGGCAAGATTAGAATAGTTTTTGATTTGTTAAAGCCTGTGACGGTAAAAAAAGTTTTTATGCTAGAGCCTCAATCTACATTTAAGTGGCGATTGGCAATAGACATTACCACTGCGTCAGAAAAAATGTTTATGTCAAAAATTGGTATTGGTAACGCTATTGGAGACAAGAGGATTACACCCCAAAGCACCAGAGAAACTGGTAACAATATCGCGATTTCTGCAAAAAATAATAATCATAAGAAAAAAATTATTGTAATTGATCCTGGTCATGGCGGAAAAGATCCAGGAGCAATCGGTAGAAGTGGTGTTTATGAAAAAACTTTGACTTTGGCTATGTCTAAAGAACTAAAAAAACAACTAGAAGCTAAGGGAAAGTATAAGGTATATTTGACCAGAAGCACAGATATATTTATTCCGCTTAGAGATAGGGTGAAAATTGCCAGAAAATATGAGGCAGATTTGTTTGTGTCAATCCATGCAGACAGTGCTCCAAACAAAAATGCAAAAGGACTTTCTGTTTATACTTTGTCAGAAACAGCGTCAGATAAAGAAGCGCAAGCTCTAGCAGACAGAGAAAATAAGGCAGATGTTATCTCGGGGTTGAACTTGGTTGAACAATCGCAAGAAGTTAGTGATGTGCTTATTAGCTTGGCTCAAAGAGAAACCAGAAACAGATCATCTGAGTTTGCTAGGTGTATGGAAACCCAAATGCGAAAATCTGTTAGACTTGTTTCTGATGCACATAGATTTGCTGGATTTGCCGTGCTAAAAGCTCCAGATGTTCCCTCTGTGTTGCTAGAAATGGGATACTTGTCTAATCGTGAGGAAGAAAAACTCTTAAAGCAAGCAAGTTATCGCAAAAAGTTGTCGGCTCTTACTGTAAAAGCAATTGATAAATATTTTTTGGATATGCAGCATAAGTCTTTGTTTTAGTAAAAGCTATCAATAATTGTGACTATTAGAATAAATTTGTTGTGTTTGTGGGCAAAAACTGTTATCTGTTTTTTAAGTGTTTTAAGTGAGTTGTTAATATGTATAAGATTGTATCATCATTACTAAAGGTTTTTTTCTTTTTGGGCATAATCGCAGTTGCTGTGGTTGTGACAATTTTGTGGCGTATGAGTCAAACCTTGCCAGATTATAGGCAGCTAGAAATTTATGAACCAGCAGTAACAACTAGACTATACGCAGGTGATGGACAGCTATTGATTGAGTATGCAACAGAAAAAAGGTTGTTCGTGCCAATAGAAAAAGTTCCTGACATTGTAAAGCAAGCATTTATATCTGCAGAAGACAAAAGGTTTTATGCTCATTCTGGTGTAGATTATATGGGTGTATTGCGTGCGCTCCTGACTAATCTAAAAAATTCTGGCTCTAATCGAAGACTTGTAGGTGCGTCAACAATAACTCAGCAGGTGGCAAAAAACTTTTTGCTAACATCTGAGCGTTCTTATGTGCGTAAAATAAAAGAAGCGTTGCTCTCTTGGAGAATGGAAAGAGCTTTTTCTAAAAATCATATTTTGGAGCTATATTTGAACGAAATTTATTTGGGTAACCGTTCTTATGGAGTAGCTGCGGCAGCTTTGAATTATTTTAATAAATCTTTAGACGAGTTAACTATTGAAGAAGCAGCTTATTTGGCAGCTCTGCCTAAGGGACCAAATAACTATAATCCCAAAACTAAATATGAAGCGGCAATAGATAGACGCAATTGGGTTATTGGCAGAATGTTTGAAGATGGGTATGTTAATGAAGAAGAGGCAGAAACTGCAAAAACTCAACCCCTAGAAGTGGTTGAGCGTAAAGATATGTTTATTAAAAATGCCAGCTATTTTAGCGAAGAAGTTAGACGTAAAGTAGAAGAAATGTTTGGCAAAGACGCTATAAACGAAGGCGGTCTTATGGTTAGGACTACGGTTGACCCTAAGTTGCAGCAAATTGCTACAAATGCTTTTAGAAAAGAACTTATTAATTATGATCGTCGTCATGGTTATAGGGGAGCTATAACTAACATTGATTTTGACGAAGAAACCTATGTTGAACAACTCAAAAAAATTGAGGCTCCAGATGGGGCAGAAGAAAATTGGCAAATGGCTGTGGTAGTTGATGTTAAAGACGATTTGGTTGTGCTAAAAACTATTGAAGCAGAGGACGGCGTTATTCCTTTGTCGGTTTTGTATTGGGCAAGAAAACAATTAGAGAATCAAGAAATTGGTGATAGAATAAAATCTGCACACGAAGTAGCTAAAATAGGCGATGTGATTTTGGTAGAAAAAGTTAGCCAAGAAAAAATCATAGAGCAAAAGCTACCAATCAATACTTATCATTTGCGTCAAGTCCCAAATGTAAATGGAGGAATGATTGCAATTGACCCTCATACAGGAAGAGTTTTGGCAATTGTGGGTGGTTTTTCTTACAATGTTTCTCAATATAATCGTGCAACGCAAGCTAGAAGGCAAACTGGCTCCGCTTTTAAGCCTTTTGTATATTTGTCTGCTCTAGAAAATAATTATTCGCCAACAGATTTGATTTTGGATGCTCCTTTTATTTTGAGTCAAGGTAAGGGAATGCCAAAATGGAAGCCTAAAAACTATTCTAATAGATTTTATGGACTTATGACTTTGCGTGAAGGTGTAGAAAAATCCAGAAACCTAATGACTGTGCGTTTGGCACAAGAGCTTGGCATGGAAGAGGTTTCAAGATTTGCTGAGCATATGGGAATAAATGACAATTTGCCAAAATTTTTATCTATGTCTTTGGGGGCGGGAGATACAAGGCTAATAGATATTGCTTCTGCATACGCAACTATTGTAAATGGTGGAAAAAAAGTTACACCATATTTTATAGAAAAAATTCAAGATAGAGATGGTCTGACAATATATAGAAATGATACAAGAGCCTGCCAAGATTGTAATTTTGATTTGTGGGACAGTCAAAACTTGCCAAATATTGAGGACAATAGAGAGCAACTAATAGATGAGATGAGTGCTTATCAGATGACATCTATTTTAGAAGGTGTGGTAACAAGAGGAACTGGCGCTAGACTAAGGGGCATAAAAAAACATTTGGGCGGAAAAACTGGCACAACAAACGACAATAAAGATGCTTGGTTTATTGGTTTTTCTCCAGATTTGGTAGTTGGCGCTTATGTAGGATTTGATTCTCCGCGTTCTTTGGGTAAATTTGAGACTGGAGCTAAGGCTGCTTTGCCAGTTTTTTATAGCTTTATGGAAGAAGCCTTAAAAAATCAACCAGATATTCCTTTTAGGATTCCTGCAGGTATGAAGTTGGTTAGAATAAGCTACAAAACAGGGCGTGCTGCTGTTCCTGGCGATGCACAGGTTATTATTGAGGCGCTTAAGCCAGATTTTGATTTTGATAAAAATGCGCAAAGAGTTGTTGAAGGCGTTAGTGATGAAGAAGAGTTAGTTGTTGATGAAAACAGCAAGTTTGGTGATTATAAAAACTCTGGCATCGATAATAGTTTTCAGCTTGGAACACAATATTAAAATATGAGCTAAGGTTGCGGAGAAGGTTATGCAGGCAGAAGTTATAAATTTGGACATTGAAGTTAGGCAATCGGTAGAATTGCTAAGGAGGTCTCTTTGACTATGATAACGCAAAAATGCGTCTTGAGGAGTTAGAGGCATTAGTTTCTTCTGCAGACTTGTGGAACGATGCACAAAAAGCTCAAAAGTTGCTTGCAGAAAAAAACAAAATAGAAAACGCAATTGCTTCGGTTGATGCTATAGAAAACAAACGCATAGAATTGTTTGAGCTTTGTGAGTTGGCAGAAGCCGAAGATGACAAAGAAATTATAGAAGATGTTGTCGCTCAATTTGAGGAGTTAAAAGCTCAAGCAAAAAGAGGAGAAATTGAGGCTTTGCTTTGTGGCGAAGTAGACGCTAATGATGCTTTTTTGGAAGTGCATTCTGGTAGTGGCGGAACAGAGTCTCAAGATTGGGCAGAAATGCTTTTTAGAATGTATAGCAGGTGGGCAAATGCTCATAATTACAAGATAGAATACATTGAAGAAGCAATGGGCGATGTTGCAGGAATAAAGTCTGCAACAATAAAAATTATGGGCCATAATGCGTATGGTTGGCTAAAATCAGAAAATGGGGTGCATCGTTTGGTTAGAATCTCTCCATTTGATAGCAACGCCAGAAGACACACAAGCTTTGCTTCTGTTAATGTGTATCCTGTTGTTGATGACGAGATTTTGATAGATGTAAAAGAAAGCGATTGCAGAATTGATACTTATCGTGCATCTGGTGCTGGTGGACAACATGTGAACAAAACAGACTCTGCTGTTAGAATAACCCATATTCCAACAGGGGTTGTGGTGCAATGCCAAAATCAACGTTCTCAGCTAAAAAACAAAGAATCAGCGTGGAAGATGCTAAAGTCTAGACTGTATGAAATTGAAGCAAATAAGCAAGAAGAAGCATCACAAGAGCAGTGGAGTGCTCAAGGCGATAATGGTTGGGGATACCAGATTAGATCTTATGTGTTGCAGCCATATAAACTAATAAAAGATTTGCGAACTCAGGTAGAAACTTCTGACGTAAAATCTGTCTTGGACGGTAATATTGACTTGTTTTTAGAAGCAGCACTAGCAGATAAGGTTAGCAAAGAATGAAAAAAGTCTCGCAAAAAAAATATAAAATTAGAAAAACCTTTGATTATCTTTTTGCCGTAATCTTAGTTGTTTTGTCTTTTTTTATGTGGCAATTGTATCGCGGGCCAATATCTACACCTTTTCTAAAGCCCTATATCTTGGCAGCTCTAAGCCAAGATTCTGAGGATTCTGAGCTAACAATAGAAAGCGTTAATATTGAATTTGTGCGTTCAATAAAACCTATAAAGATTATTGCTAATAATATGTCTTATAAAAAAAATGACAACTCAATAAGTGTTGTTGCTCCTAAGGTTTCTGTGTCTTTTAGTATGCCAGCACTTTTACATGGTATTATTGCACCTAGTGCGATTGAGGTTATTAAGCCGTCTTTGTATGTGTTTACGAGCTATGGGGTAAAAAAAGAAGACAAAGCACAAGAAATTACATCTAAAAAAATGGATTATTATGTTAGCCAGTTTGAAGATTTTTTAGAAAAATTTAATTCTCCTGATAATATATATGCAGAAAGTTATATTAATGAAATAAAAATTGTTGAAGGTGAGCTAGAGTTTCATGAGGTTGATTTAGGCAGAAAATGGAAGCTAACAGATTTTTCTTATAGTTTTGATAGAAATGATCTGGATATGCAAAATAAAATAAATGCTTTTATTGACATCAACAATAAGCAAGTTGGCGTTGGGTTTGAGGCAAAGTATCAACTAGATGACAAAAAATTGCTTACTAAGTTTTATTTTGCAGATTTGGTGCCTAATGATATTATAGAAAATATTGCTGATTATAGCTACAGTATTAATTTGCCTGTGAGCGGATATGTGTCGACAGATATTAATTTTAATGAATTTGCTAAAAATCGAAACAATTTGATAAAAGCTGTTGATACTGCTATTGAAAAAGTTAGCTTTCAATTTGAAGGAGCAAAAGGATATATTGCTTTTGCAAAAGATGATGAAATGTCTGATTATGATGTTTCTTACTTTATGTTAGAAGGTGATATAAATGGCGGACTTGATAAGGTTTTGATAAAAAACGCAATATTTAATTTAGGCAAACAAGAGGTTATTTTGGGAGTAGATGCTTCTGGTTGGGGCAAATATTGGCTAAATGATCAAATAAAGGATTTGAGAATTTTAATAAACGCACAAATAAAGTCACTAAATCTAGATGATTTATATACATATTGGCCAAGAAAAATTGCGACCCCCGCTTGGGAGTGGTGCAAGGAAAGTATTTTTGGCGGACTAGCCCAAAATGCTAGTTTTGACTTTGAGTTTGCATATGATAAGGAGTCCAAAAAATTTGGATTTGCAGGTATTAGCGGTGGTGCAGATATTGTTGATAGTAATTTGCTTTATATTAATACTATGCCAATTGTTAATAATTTATATGGCAAGTTTAGAGTGTTTGGTGACGAGATTGTTATTGATGTTACAAAAGGCAATTCTCATAATGCGATTTTGAACAAAGGTGTGGTTAGAATATATGATTTGAGCAAATATAATAATTATATATCAATAGATTTTGACGCAACTTCTTCAATAAAAAATGCAATAGAAATCATAGATTTTGAGCCACTTAGGTTTTCTACAGATATGGGGCTAAAAAACCTAGATTTGCAAGGAGATGCACAAGCTAATGTGAAGCTAGATTTTGAGCTAAAAAAAGATATTACATATAGTGATGTGAAGGCAAATGTTGTAGCAAAGTTAAGCGATGTTGTCTTAAAAGATGCTTTGGATAAAAAAGATATTACAGCAAAAAGTTTGGAGCTAAAAGTTGATAATAATGGTTTATCTCTTTTAGGAGATGCAGTTCTTGACAAGGTTGCGGTAAAATTGTTGTGGAATGAGAGCTTTGAAACTAATGCTCAAAACTTGAGTAAATATGAGCTAGATTTTGTTATTGATAAAAATTTTATAAACAATTATGGGCTTGATTTTTCTTTGCTCAACTCGCCATATTTTGAGGGGTTTGCCAAGGTTAAGGCAAATGCGACTAGAGATAAAAATAATAATATAAAAATTGATATTAGCTCTAAACTTGATGAGGCAATACTAAATTATAGCTTTTTGGGCTTTAATAAGCCTTTAGGGGAAGAGGCTTTTTTTGATGCAGAGTTGGTTTTGCAAAATAGTGAGTTAGTTAGCGTGCCAAAATTTGATTTAAGAAAATCTGATTTTAAGATTTTAGGCAATGCTAAGCTAAAAAATAATAAGATAGAAAGTATTGATGTTGCTAATATTATTGGTCCAAAAATAAATGCAAGTGCAAAAGTTAATTTTTTGGAGCAAGACAATGTTAAGGTGAGCGTGTCTGGTGATAGTTATGATTTATCTAGCTTTTTTGAACAAAAAGAAAAAGCTAGAGAAAAAATAGATACAAAAGATAAAGCAGCCAGCTCAAAAGACAGCTGGAAAAACAAAATATCTAACACAACAATGAATATTGTGGTTAATAACCTATGGACTAATCCAGATGTTAGTGTTACTGGTTTTGCTGGCAATGTTGAGTTAGTAAAAGGTATTGGCATAAACAAAGTTGGGCTTGTTGGTAATTATGATAATAATAAAGATATGAGCATAAAACTTGATTATAGCCCAAGAGCAAATAATGAGCATTTGTTGTTAGTAGAAAGCACCCATGCAGGGAACACCTTAAGATTTTTGCGTCTTTATGATGACATAACTGGCGGAAACCTAAAAATTGAAGCAAGACGTAATAAAGATGATGAGTTTATTGGGCACGTTAAGGTTAGAGACTTTAGTTTGCACAATACCCCAATCTTGGCAAAGCTACTTACGATTGGTTCTTTTGCAGGTATGGTTGAGCTTCTTAGAGGCGAGGGTATGAAGTTCTCGCATTTAGATGCTCCGTTTAGTTACAAAGATGGGGTTATTACTGTTAACAAGGCTCAGATATATGGTAGTGTTTTAGGAACAAGTTTTAGTGGAATGTATAATACTAAAGAAGATAGTGTTGTGTTTGAGGGAGCATTTGCACCAACTTCTGGCTTGGGTAATTTGATTGGAACAATACCCGTTCTTAGCGATTTGTTGTCT
>CAYJKS010000033.1:7041-9274 GCA_964370705.1 uncultured Azospirillaceae bacterium | reverse complement strand
CGTTATGCATATTTTACCAATATCTATAATAGTGACAAATCTACTATATTAGATAAGGCATTGGTTTTGTATTTTAAGTCGCCTAATTCTTTTACTGGTGAAGATATTTTAGAGATACAATCTCATGGCTCAAAAGCTGTAATATCAAGTATTGTTGATGTTTTTTCTTCTTTTGAAGATGTTAGATTAGCAGAAGCTGGTGAGTTTTCTAAAAGAGCATTTTATAATGGCAAAATGGATTTAACTCAAGCAGAAGGCTTGGCAGATTTGATAGATGCTGAAACAAAAGAACAGCAAAAATACGCTCTAAGACAAATGGATGGAGAGTTAAAAAATCTTTATGAGGGGTGGAGAGAAGAGTTGCTTCATACTTTGGCATATTTGGAGGCTTACATTGATTTTCCTGAAGAAGAGATTCCAGAAGACACTGTATTTAAAGTTGAAAACACTGTATTTAAACTTAATAACGCCATAAAGAACCATCTTGAGCAAAATAATAAAGGCGAAAGATTAAGAGAAGGTTTTAGGGTTGTTATTATTGGTGAACCTAATGCTGGCAAATCTAGCTTATTAAACACTCTTGCTAAAAGAGAAGCTGTTATTGTTTCTGATATTGCAGGTACTACAAGAGACGCAATTGATATATATATGGACATTGATGGCTATCCAATAATATTTACAGATACAGCTGGCTTAAGAGAAACAAAAGAAACAATTGAGCAAATAGGCATAGAAATTGCTCATAATAAGGCAAAAGATGCAGATTTGATAATAGCTTTAATAGATGGGAAAAATGTTAATCTATCACATTTTGAAGAACTAGAAAAAACTAACAAAAACAATATGTTATATGTTGTAAATAAATCAGATTTTTTATCTAAAGAACAGTGTATTAATTATCAAAATCAAGGATATATTACAATTTCTGCCAAGTATAAAGACAATATAGATAATCTTTTGTTAGCAATAAAAGATTATGTATCTAGTCAATTCACATCTTCTTCTAACGCTTTGATAACACGTCAAAGATATAGAGAAGTTTTAGGTTTTGTTGTAGAAAGTTTAGATAATTTTAATCTAAGTAAGCCAATAGAGCTCTCTGCAGAAGATATTAGGCTAGCTGTAAGGGATATTGGTAAAATTACAGGAAGAATAGAAATAAACGAAATTTTAGATAAAATATTTAATAGCTTCTGTATAGGAAAATAAAGAATAAGTATAATTTTATTGTTTATTCCTTCTGTAGATACTCTATGTTGCCATATCGCACGGTTTTTTTGTTACTCTCATGCTTGATATGAGAGTTCTCCTCAAAACTCATATTATGCCCATAATTAGATTATCGGGTCGAGCTTGCAATGACAAAGAGAGAATAATTAGATATTAGACTTTATGCGATAAAGACAAAATAAGATCATTGTCTAATGGATTAAATCCACTATAGCTATAACAAAATAAATGCTTGAAATATATAATAATATAAGTTATAAAAAGCTCAAATAATCATGAGGAAAATATGACTAATAAAAAGCAATATGACGTAATAGTTGTTGGCGGCGGTCATGCTGGCTGTGAGGCCTGTTCGGCAGCTGCCAGAATGGGAGCAAATACAGCACTTATTACTCACAAAATATCAACTATTGGAGAAATGTCTTGTAATCCAGCTATTGGCGGATTAGGAAAAGGACATTTAGTTAGAGAAATTGACGCACTAGATGGGCTTATGGCGCGAGTAATAGACAAGGCAGGTATTCAATTTAGAATGCTCAATATGTCTAAAGGACACGCTGTTAGAGGTCCTAGAGCTCAAGCAGATAGAGAGCTTTATAAAAAATATATGCAAGAATTATTAAACACTCAAAACAACTTAGATATTGTTGAAGCATCTGTTGAAGGATTAGTTTTTGAAGAAGATAAAGTTGTTGGTATTAAGCTTGCAAACGGAGATGAAATTTTTGCAAAATCTGTAGTTTTGACTAATGGAACTTTTTTGAACGGTATTATGTTTTGTGGTCACAAAACTTCTGTTGGAGGCAGAATCGATGATGTAACTTGCACCGGTATAACACCGTATTTAAAGTCAAAAAACATTGATATTGGACGTCTAAAAACAGGGACACCTGCAAGATTAGATGCGAATTCTATTGATTGGGAAGTTTTGGAGCCACAATCTGGCGACAATCCCCCTACTCCATTTTCTTACATGACTAGCGAGATTACAAATCCACAAATA
>CAYJKS010000033.1:0-7031 GCA_964370705.1 uncultured Azospirillaceae bacterium | reverse complement strand
AATAAATTGCTATATTACATATACAAACCCACAAACACATCAAATAATAAGAGATAACTTTTCTCAAGCCGCACTTTTTTCTGGGCTAATAACTGGTGTTGGCCCAAGATATTGCCCAAGTATCGAAGATAAGTTAGTTAGATTTGCTAGCAAAGATAGTCATCAAATATTTTTGGAACCAGAAGGATTAAATAGTAATACCATATATCCTAACGGTATTTCTACTTCTTTACCTGCAGAGGTTCAAGATAAGTTTTTGCGCACTATCAAAGGGTTAGAAAATGTAAATATCATAAAATATGCCTACGCAATAGAATATGACTATATTAACCCGCTTGAACTTGATCATTGTCTGCAACTAAAAAAACTTTCTGGCTTGTATTTAGCTGGTCAAATAAATGGCACTACTGGTTATGAAGAAGCTGGAGCTCAAGGTCTTGTTGCTGGAGTTAATGCTGCTCTAAAGGCTTTGAACAAAGAAGAAGATTTTGTAATAGATAGAAGTCAAGCATATATTGGTGTTATGATAGATGATCTAATTACAAAAGGCGTTGACGAACCATACAGAATGTTTACGTCAAGATCGGAATACCGCTTATATTTGCGTGCTGATAACGCAGATTCTCGTTTAACAGAAATGGGATATAAAATTGGTTGTGTGTCTAAAGATAGATACACTGTATTTAAAGCTAAAAGTGAACAAATAAAAGAGCTACAAAGAATAAGTAATGAGCTATATATTCTACCAAGCAAACTTGATGATTATAATATAAAAAATAAAAAAGACGGTCACCGCAGAACAGCTTTTAACCTGATGTCTTATGATGATGTTTCACGTGAAACAATTTTATCTATTTGGCAAGAGCTATCTAAGTTTTCTCCAGAGGTTTATGAGGCTGTTGAGATAGAGGCAAAATACGCCGGCTATATTAAAAGACAAATGGCAGATATAGAGGTTTTCAAAAAAGACGAAAAACTAGTGATTAAACAAGATATTGATTACAAAAATATTGGTGGTCTGTCTAACGAGATGATACATAAACTAAATATGATAAAACCATCTACAATAGGTGAGGCATCAAGAATATCTGGCGTTACACCTGCTGCAATTATGGCAATTTTAGGGTACATAAAAAAATGAGCAAACAGATAACATTACAAGATGCTATAAGACTAAATAATCAAGGCATAAAAAATATTGCTATTTTAGAAGCAGATAATCCAAGAGCTAATGAGTTTGTAGAGAGAATGACAATTCATACTGAGTGGGTAGCAAAAGCAGCAGCAATAATAGCCAAGCAAGTTGGTTTAGACATAGAAAAAGCTCAGATATATGGCCTACTACATGATTATGGAAAATATTTTGGTGACGCTCAAAACAAAACAACTTTTCATGGAATAATCGGTTATGAAGAGATGAAAAAACTAGGATACAACGATGTTGCAAAAATTTGTTTAACACATACTTTTTCTGATAAAAACTTTCCCTTATCTGAATATTCAACATATAATCACAAACATTTGCTACAAACAAAAGAAATTCTTAAATCAATAGAATATGATGATTATGATAAGTTATTGCAATTAAGTGATTTGTTAGTAAAATTAGAAGGTGGCTTTGATACAATAGAAACCAGATTTATAAGGCTCAAAAGGGTTTATAATATATCTGATGAAGCTACAAACAAAAAAATACTAGAAGCAAACAACATAAAAAGATACTTTGAAGAAAAAGGTAATTTTAATATTTATAAGGCATTGGGTTTAGAAAATGAATAAAAAGTATCCTAACAAAATTGAAGCTGAAAAAATTTGGCAAGAAGGCATTGATTATAGGCTTTCAAAGCCATATCCATTTAAGCACAAAGAAGAATATATTGCTCACTCAACTGGTGTAGCCAAAGCTGCAGAGCAAATAGCAATGCACACAACAGACTTAGATCCAGAAAAAGCCTATGTTTTGGGATTGTTGCACGATTATGGCAAAAGAATTTGCCAATTTGCCGAAAACAGGTTTCATGGCAGAGAAGGCTTCGATGAGATGAAAAAACTTGGATATGACGATGTTGCAAGAATTTGCTTAACACACACGTTTAATAAAAGCGAATTTGATATTTCTTTATATCCATTTTATCCGCAAGAAGACATTTTTTTGGCAAAAAATTATCTAAAAAACATTATCTATGATGATTATGACCTGCTTATTTGCCTTTGTGACAAGTTTTTTGAGGCTTTTGATATGGTCTCTATAGAATATAGGGTAAAAAGAATATTTGAGAGGTGTAATTTAACCCCCAAAGTAAGAGAAGTTTTATTATCGGAAAGTAATAGTCTAAAAGACCATTTTGATAAAAAAACAGGAAAAGATATATATAAAATTTTAGGAATAAAAGATGACACAAAAATTTAGCTACCATATGCATTCAAATAGTTTAGGGATTTTTGATGGACAAAGCACAACAAAAGATATGATAAACAAGGCCGCAGAAGTCGGATTTGAAGAAATGGGCATATCTAATCATCTAACCTATCACCCTACTTTGATAAAAACACATCCAATGTTTTTTAATGAATATGACAAATTAGAAGACACAATAATGCGTTGTGCAGAAGAGATTAGAGAAGAAGCTGCCAAGGCCCCCATAAAGGTTTCTTTGGGCTTTGAGGTAGATTTCTTTCCGTCAAACCAATGGCGAGATGCTTTTGAAAAAATAAGAGAAAAGGTGCAAGCAGATTATTATATTGGCACAGGGCACTTTATTAGAGATGATTTAGAAGAAAACATTTGTTGCTTATATTACCCTCCTAATATTGGTCCTAAAAGAACAAAAGAATACTTGGATAATGGCACAAAAAACTATTACAAAAATCTTGTTTTGGCAGTAGAGAGCGGGTACTTTGATTTTATTGCGCATTTAGATGTATTGAACCTGTTTAGACAATATGATGAGTTTGATAGAACAAAAGAGATTATGGAACTTGTTGAAACATTGGCAAAACACAATCATGCATATGAAATAAACACTTCTGGCTGGAGCAAAATAAATATTCAGCACCCACAAGACTGGATTATTGAAGAATTATGCAAAAGAGATGTTCCTGTTGTTATTAACGATGACGCTCATCATGTTGATCAGGTTGCTAGGTTTTTTCCTCAAGCCGAAGAGCTTTTGGCAAAACTAAATTATAAAAACCGTTGGACGTTTAATAAATAATAGCCATTTTATATCTGCCTTCTTTATCATATATTAAAGTTTTAAAAATAAAAAATTTAATAACCATATGACCATATCAGGCCATAAAATGTGGGACAAGGTATATGATTAATCTTTTTCTATAACAAAAAACAGTTCTTGAGTTAATCCCAAGGACTGTTTTTTGTGTTTAACGCATAGATTCTATAGAGTTGCATAACCAATTGAATTGCTGATAAAAATATTGTTAGTTTATTCTTTGTAGATGATTTTATGATTCTACTTAATTATGTATGCTATTGAATTTGTTATAAAAATTATAGTTTGTTGTTTTTGACAAAATCTAAAACTTCTTTATAGTAAGGAATAGATTGCCCTGCTCCAAGTTTGGTAACGGTCAAAGCTGCCGTAGCAGATGCAAACATTAAGGCATCTTTGTTAAGATTATCTTCAAGTAGGCTTACTGCTAAAGCTCCACAAAAACTATCGCCAGCCGCTGTTGTGTCAATAGCTTTTACCCTATATGCTGGCAAAGAAATCTCATTATTATTAACAATAGCATATAGGCCTTTGTTGCCCAAAGTTATAACAATGTCTTTTGCCCCCAATTCTTGCAAAGATTTAATCATTAAAATTAAGGTCAGATACAAATTCTGCCTCACTTTCATTAACAATCAATATGTCAATCATTTGCATAAATTCTTTATCAATCAAAAATGCGGGAGCAGGATTGAGTATTGTTGTTATATTTTTTGCTTTAGCTTTTTCAAAAATATATTTAGTAGTTTCAACTGGGGTTTCTCCTTGCGCCAAAACCACTTTAATACCACTTAATAACTCGTCAATTTGTGAAATATTTTTAGATAAAAGTTCACTGTTTGCACCAGGTGCAACAGCAATAGAATTTGCACCATTCTTGTCAACAAAAATTAAGGCAACACCAGTATTTTGATGAGATGAAAAATTTGAACCTAGAATCGATATATTTTCATCAGCAAAATATTTTATAAGATTTTGAGCATAAACATCATTGCCTAGAGATGTTACAAAGTTAACGCAACCGCCTAGCCTAGCAGCGGCAACGGCTTGATTAGCGCCCTTTCCGCCAAAATTTTGCACAAACGTAGCATTGCCAACAGTTTCTCCCAAAGTTGGTAATCTATCTACTTTGGCAATCATGTCTATATTGGAGCTACCAATAACTAATATTTTTTCTTTTTTTATCATAAAATGATTATATATTTGCTTTGATTTATGTAAAGAAAATTCTTTTTGTTTATAAGTTGATTTTTATAATTCAAAAAATTGCTAAAAAAATATATAAATAATCTATGGAAAACTTTATGCAAAAATATAATGTTTCACGTGAAACATTTGAAAAATTAAAACTCTATCACCAGTCGTTAGTTGAGTGGCAGAGTCGTCTAAACTTGGTCGCAAACTCTACTTTAGAAAACGCTTGGGAGCGTCATTTTGAAGATTCTGCACAAATATTTGAGCTTATTCCTCAAGGGGCAAAAACTCTGGTCGATATTGGTTCTGGTGCAGGTTTTCCAGCAATGGTCTTGGCGATTATGGCAAACGAGAAGCTTCCCGCTCTAAAGCTCACTTTGGTAGAAAGTATAAATAAAAAAACACTGTATTTAAATCACGTAAAAGAAATAACATCAGCTGACGTAAATATCTTAAACCGTAGAATCGAGAATCTAAAAGAAAAGAAGTTTGATGTAATAACTGCTAGAGCTGTTATTGCTCTTGATGGCTTGCTTGCTTATGCCTACCCATTGTTTAGAAAAAACACAATATGTCTTTTTCCTAAAGGAAAAAACTTTCAGCAAGAATTATATGAGGCAAAAAAGAATTGGTATTTTAGCTATGATGTTATACCTAGCAAAACAAGCGATGAAAGCGTGATTTTAGTAATAAAAACTCTTGCAAAAAAAGGGAGAAAATAATGCCGAGAATTATTGCAATAGCCAACAGAAAGGGTGGAGTCGGAAAAACAACAACAACCGTAAATGTGGCAACGGCTATATCTGCAACAGGAAAAAAGGTTTTGGTTGTTGATTTGGATCCTCAATCAAACGCTTCTACTTCTTTGGGTGTTGACAAGCACTCTAATATGCCAAGTTCATACAACTTAATTATTGGAGAAACTTCTCTAAAGCAAACCATAGCCCCAACATCTATTCCCAACTTATTTTTGGTTCCAGCTTGTCCTGACTTAGCTGGTGCAGAAATCGAGCTAATAGATAAAGAAAAAAGAGAATTTTGCTTAAGAAAAACCATAAGCAATTATGCAAATGATTTTGATTATGTTTTAATAGATTGTCCTCCTTCTTTGAGTCTTATAACTATAAACGCTCTTGTGGCAGCAGATGCAGTAATAGTTCCTTTGCAGTGTGAGTATTTGGCATTAGAAGGAATAACAGATTTGATTGGTAATATTAACCTCATAAAACGTAAGTTTAATCCCAAATTAGAGTTACAAGGTGTTGTTTTAACGATGTATGACGGGCGCAATAACTTGACCCAAATGGTAGAAGAAGATGTTCGTAGTTATTTTGGCAATAAAGTATATAATACTGTTATTCCCAGAAACGTAAAAGTATCAGAGGCACCATCGCACGGAAAACCAGTTATATTATATGACTTCAAATGCTCTGGATCAAAGGCATATATTAGCTTAGCAGGAGAAGTTCTAAAAAGAGAAAGGGAGTTGATAGCTTGTTAAGTGATAATAAAAGAAAAAGCTTAGGTCGCGGACTAGGTGCTCTTTTGGGAGATGATTTAGAAATCTTAGAAGGAAGAGCTAGTAAAGCAGAAGACAAAAAAATAGATATTAACTTGCTTTATCCTAGCAAGTATCAGCCTCGTGTAGATTTTAATCAAGAGGCTTTAGAGGCTTTGAGCCAGTCAATAAAAGAAAAAGGTGTTTTGCAACCACTTTTGGTAAGGCAAGATATTGATGGCAAGTATGAGATTATTGCGGGTGAACGCAGATATAGAGCCTCAAAAATGGCAGGACTAACAGAAGTCCCTGTTGTTATTAAAGATATGAACAATCAAGAGGTTTTAGAAGTTGCTCTTGTAGAGAATTTGCTTAGAGAAAATCTTTCGATTATTGAAGAGGCAGAGGGATTGCAAAGACTAGTAGATGAGTTTTCGCATACTCAAGAGGCTTTGTCACAAATTATTGGCAAGTCTAGAAGTTATGTTGCAAATACTATTAGGTTATTGTCTTTACCAGATTCTGTGCAACAAATGATAAAAGATAACCTTTTAACTGCAGGTCATATTCGTCCGTTTATTGGCTATGAAAATGTGGAAGAAATTGCAAAAAAAATTATTTCTAAAGGTCTAAACGTAAGGCAAGCAGAGGCTTTGGCGGTTAAGCAAAAAGAAGAACAAACAAACAAAACTTCAAAACAAAAAAATGTAGATATTACTGAGATTGAAGAAAGATTAAATAAAAGGTTAAGCCTAAAAGTAAGTATCTCTACTTCCAAATCTGGAGGCGGAAAGGTTAGTCTAAACTATAAAGATATTTTTGAGCTAGACAAGATTATTGACATTTTGGAGCAAAGGAATAAAATATCTGAAAGTGGTAATGCAAAGTTTACAATAGATATTGTTGATTGAGGTCACATGAGCATATTAGAAAAAATGTTAGAAAAATCTAAGCAATCAGGGGTTGTTCCTACCGAAAATATAGAGAAAATCGCTCGTGCAAAAAATATGATGTTTGGGGAAGAAAACTGGCAAAAATGTCCATGTGATTCGCAAAATGAGAATAGATATTGTATTTCTGAACTTTGTCTTAGTGATATTATGACT